>JANWKX010000014.1 GCA_025451145.1 Vampirovibrionales bacterium | reverse complement strand
GACCTTCGTTCTCCTCAGACATTATCCATTTATGGTTATCCCAATGGGCTTTATTAAGCAAAATGAAATGCGTATTCTCTTTACAAGGTCTTTTAAAAACGTCATCCATGTCCTGATAACAGGGGAGGGTAATTCTATCAGGTTTCGATATAATACTGTAAGACGAATCTATTTCCCTGAAGTGACGGATATTGGAATGATATGAGGCCTTTACCGGATTTATATGCTAGAGGGTAAGAAAAAGCCCGTCCAATGGACGTTTAAATTGCTTAAACATACAAAAAGTTACTTGGTCACGGAAGTTGGATTATCGACTTTTATTGCGGCGCTGTCCATCTTGATCATTACTTTGGTGCTCTCCAGCCGATATCTCATGATCAATAACGGCTTTTTGAATGGTGGCGTCAGTACACGTAATATTACGGCTGAAAGAACACTTCACCTGGAAGATACAGAGTCCACCCAACAATTAAGATATGAAGCCCGACAACAGATTGCGCCGATTTACAAAAAAGAATCGGGTGAAGATAAGGCCATCCTGGATAATATCGCCGGTGATCTGGATCAAATTGAGGCCATCCGTGATAAAGCCGGACTGTCCTATGCGGATAAAGCACAACAAGTTCGTGAATTGTATAACGGCCAATCATCCCTTCCGGATGAGGTCATTAGAACCCTTCTGACAACCCCACACTGGCAAAAGCTTTATGAAACCTCTATTCAGGCATCCCAAGCGCTGTTACAGAGAGGGATCACTTTTGACGATTATCATTCTAAAAAAGAAGTGTTGATACGGGAAAATATCCCGGCTCAGCCAGGAATCACAATCCCCGAGGAGGATGCGGTTATTGCCTTGGTTGGTAATACGATGCACCCGACACTCTTGATTGATGAAAAATCAACGGAAGAAGCGAGGGATATCGCTGCATCCCATGTCAAACCCATTGTAGAGGTTTACCACAAAGGGGATTTGATTATTAAGAAAGGCGATCGGATTAATGCCCTCCAACGGGCGGCTTTAATTCAGCAAGGCGATCTGTTCTATAAAAATCGTTGGTTAACCTTATTCGGCATTTCGATTTTATCGATTAGTCTGCTGTCGATTGTCTGGGTCTATCTCTATCGATTTGAACATAGCAATTTCTTTAAGCCAACTTATGCCAGCCTGTTAGCTGTGACGATGTTGGCCTCTGTTGTGGGAATTTCCCTGGTTTTTGATCTACAGGCCAACGATCTGTTTCAACTCCTGCCGGTTTCTATCATGGCCTTGATGCTCTGCCTCTTTACCCATCCCAGAATAGCCATTTTAACCACCATGATGATTATTCTCCTGTGTGGCTTGGTTTTACAGATTCCTTTGGAGGCTTTATCTATTTTAGTGATTTCCAGCCTGGCCGGTATTTTGATCCTGGCCCGTAAACCGGTGCCCAAGGATCGTGGGGATTTGATTATTGCCGGGTTGGGTGTTGGTGTGACCAGTGGCGTGATGATTCTGGCTTTGAGCTTTATTTATGCCCCCGGTTTGGGGATTGAGCAGCCGAATCTTCTTTATCAAATCGGTACGGGCGTGGTTTGCGGTTCGTTAACAGGGGTATTAACCCTGGGGGCTTTGCCGATTTTTGAAAGCTGGTTTAAGCTGGTGACGCCCTATACCCTTTTGGAACTGGGCAATCACGATCGGCCGATATTGCGCCGGATGCAAATGGAAGCGCCAGGAACCTTCCATCATAGCCTGATGGTGGCAACCCTTTCAGAGGCTGCGGCAGAAGCCATTGGGGCGAATCCCATCCTGGCCCGGGTTGGGTCACTTTATCATGATATTGGCAAGATCAAGCGTCCCCTCTTCTTCGTTGAAAACCAGGCTTACTTTGGGGTTGAGAACCCTCATGACAAGCTGACCCCACGGCTTAGCAAGATGGTCATTACCGCCCATCCCAGAGATGGCATTGAAATGGGAAAACATTTGGGTCTGCCGAAGTCGATTTTACGCTTTATGCCGGAGCATCATGGAACCTTGATCGCTGGCTATTTCTATAACAAGGCGATTTTGGAAGAGGGCGAAGAGAACGTCAATAAAGCTCAGTTCCGCTATCCTGGTCCTAAGCCCCAGTCCAAGGAAACGGCCATTGTGATGCTGGCCGATGCCTGTGAATCGGCTGTACGGGCTTTGAAAAATCCCACCATCAATCAGGTGGAAGAACGTGTGGATAAAATTATCAAGCAACGCATTGATGATAACCAGTTTAGTGAATGCACCATTACGTTTCAGGATATTCAGGTCATCCGGGAGACCTTTATTCGGATTTTGCGTGGGATTCAGCACAATCGCATCGAGTATCAACAAAATATTCTTCAAGAACTGGGCAAGAAGTCCGCACAGATGGATGCCAGTGTGAAATCCCAGCCTCATGAACCGCCCAAAGAAATGTCTCCCAAGTCCGTTGCGTTTCACCCTGCAGGAAGTCTGCCGTCGGCTTCATCTGAATTAGCCCCTCAACCCAGTCAGAAATCCGCTCGGTCAGTCAAGCTACAGGAAGAGCCGTTGATTGAATTGGACTCCTTATCGGAAACCCTTCAATCTCAGGATACTTCACGAGGTCCCGACTGTTGCTAACCCTATCAGAATCCTTGACGGATACGGTGACGCTGATGGTGCAGACTTCAACAGAAGTGACTTGCGATGTCTCCATTTCTGAGGCGTTGTCGGAAGTCTATCCTAACGTGGTTTTTAATCTGTTTGAATGGGCAAAAGGGATTCTTCCGCCATTATGGCAGGCTTTGATTGCAGAAATCCCTGAAAACCATTGGATTCAACAATTTTTGGCAGGACAAAGCGGGTTGAATTTTAGCCTGATCTTGGTGACCAATCAGGATATTCAGGCTTTGAACCGTGAATTTCGCCAGAAAGATGCTGCAACCGATGTGTTGACGTTTACACTTTTGGATGATGCCCAATTTGAAGGTGGTTTGACGGATCTACCGGAATTAAGCCTCGGCGAAATTTATGTCTCTTTGCCTTGGGCCATTCAAGAAACCCAGCCAAAAGAAGAAGAAATTTTTCAGAATACCCTCAATTTTTCGTCTGGTTTGACGTTATATCTCATGACACGAATGATTCATGGAAGCCTTCATCTTTTGGGGGTTCACCATGATACAATGCCAGCCTATAATAAGGTCGTAGCAATTCAAAGGTCGGTTTTAAATGCCGTTGCAACAACCCCCGATTGAGGATGAGAGTATTCCTGAGCGATCAGCAAAAGGGGCTTTTGTTCTCTTAAGACAAAATCGTTTCAATCGATTTCAAGATTTGCGATCCGGCTTTAAAGCCGAGAACATTATCGCCAGCTTTATTTATGCCTACCAAGGGCTGGTTTATGTGGCAAAGACCCAACGCAATTTCAGGATTCACCTGTTCATTGCGGCGGTTGCGGTTGGAGTTGCCAGTAACCTGCATCTTGCCCCAGTGGAATGGGCAATGCTGGCCGGATTAATTGGCCTGGTTCTGTTTGCGGAAATTTTGAATACTTCAATTGAGCTTTTTGTGGATATGTTAACGGCAGGGCACTTTGATTTACGGGCCAAAGCCATTAAAGATCTTGCCGCAGGTGGGGTTTTAATTATGGCATTGAGCGCAGCGATTTGCGGGGTCTGTATTTTTACGCCCCATATCTTACAAGAACTCCATATCAACCCGTTTTGGTAAAACGCAATTTTGAATTAACGAGCCACGCTTGATGCCGGTTTATCTTTATGGACAAGCGCTTGTCTAAAGGCTTCTAGCGCCTGAATAGTCCGTTCAGCGGCATGGCCATCGCCGTAAGGATTAATGGCCTGTGACATAGCTTGGTAAACCGATGAATCATCCAAAAGCCGTTGAGACTCTGCCAAAATTTTATCCCGATGAGGACCGATCAGCTTTACGGTTCCCATTTCTACGGCTTCGGGCCGTTCTGTTTCGTCTCGCAATACCAGAACCGGCTTCTTCAAGGCTGGCGCTTCTTCCTGAATCCCCCCGGAATCGGTCAATATCAGGTAGGCATGGTTTAAGAGCTGACAAAAGGGTGCATAATCCTGGGGCTCAATCAAATGAATTCTATCGACAGCTGACAGCGTCTCAAAAACCACTTGGCGTACATTTGGATTCATATGGACCGGCAAGACCATTTCGACATCCGGGTTTTGCAGAACCAAGGTCTTCAGTGCCTCACAAATCTCCGCCATCGGCGCCCCGAAGTTTTCACGACGATGCACCGTGACCAGGATCATTCGCTTATTGGGATCTAACGCGACAGGCAGCGGGGTATCCGCCGTCTTCTCCAGGGTGTAAAACAGGGCATCAATCACGGTATTGCCTGTGAGGTAAATGGCCGATTCGGACGCACCCGCATTTAACAGGTTGTTTTTGGATCGTTGTGTCGGTGGGAAAAACAAGGTTGCCAGGCTATCGGTGACCACCCGGTTAATTTCCTCGGGAAACGGATAGTATTTATCAAAGGTTCTGAGTCCGGCTTCCACATGCCCAATGGGGATTTGAGCGTAAAAACAAGCCAGGCTGGTCGCCATGGTGGTGGTGGTATCCCCGTGGACCAGCACGATATCCGGTTGATAATCCGCTAACACCGTTTTCATTCCCAAAAGGACACGGCTGGTCAGCTCATAAAGGTCCTGGTTGGGCCGCATTAAATCCAAGTCCACGTCAGGATGCAGGTCAAACAATTTAAGCACCTGATCCAGCATTTCACGATGCTGGGCTGTGACGCAGAGAATCGACTCAAAGGCCTCCGGATTGGCTTCAAGCGCCTTAACCACCGGAGCCATCTTAATGGCTTCAGGGCGGGTGCCGAAAACCGTCATTACTTTGAGCCGTTTTGCCATGGCCTATCCTTGTAAAACGTTACCGATACTATAAAACAGAAAAATCAGATAGAAAAGACCGCCCAGGAGCAAAACCCGCGGTGAAAGTATTCTTTTAATACTGACGCTCAAATAAATGATGCCGGCCGAAGCAAAGCAGAGCAAGACGCTTTGAATGCCATGGGCATCCAGAATCCAGGGGGTAAATAGGAGCCCGATGGCGGTGGGGATGCAGCTTTGAAATACCATGGCTCCCGTGATATTCCCCAGGGCCAGGTTGTCCTTTTTCTTGGAGATCCAGACGATGCTGTTAAATTTTTCGGGCAGCTCCGTGGCAATGGGGGCAATGACAAGGCTGAGTAACAGGGCTGGAAAATGGAGCTGGGAGGAAAGGGCATAAATCTGCTGAACAAACAGGTGGGCCATGATGAGGATGCCAGTCAGGCCAACCGCAGTTTGTAACCAAATGAGCCCAGTAGGAGGATGCTCGCTTTTGGGCGCCATGAGCAGGGGTTCCAGATCAAACTCGGAATCGGGGATATGTTCAATATTGAGGGTTCGGTAAACGTAAAACCCATAAAACAGAATCAAGGCAAT
>JANWKX010000013.1 GCA_025451145.1 Vampirovibrionales bacterium | reverse complement strand
TCGAAGAGGAGGATCTGGCATGTTGATCGATAATCCCAGATGCACAGCGTTCCGTTGTTATCTAAGAGTTTTTTTCGAGGCTTTGTTTACGACCGTGATTTTGGTGATATTTACCAATCCAAAATTATTTCACCTGTGGCTCCTTCACTAAAAATATCGAATCCGAAATCGATTTTAAGTTGCGGGTTGTTTCGCCGATAAACAAATCAATACCCTTGTTCGCTCTCAAGAATAATGAAGGATATTGAATCGGTGATGACAGCTACGTTGAAAAAGAAATTGCTTTATCGCAAAAAGCAAGGCTTTACCATGCCTGAGTTACTGGTGGCTTTGGCTTTAATCGCGACTTTATCGGCCATGACCATTCCGGCATTTATTCAAAATGGCCAAGGGGCGGCCAGGCGATCGTGTTACAAGGAGATTTTCAGAATTTTTCAGGATCTCGAACAGCAAGGCATGGTCAATGGTGACTTAAACCCGGGGAATGCTTCCCAGTATTTCATTAGAAAAATGAGAGCCTCGTCTCGATGCTACAGCAATTCTTTGTCAAACAGTCCGGGGACGAATCCTGCCGGTCCTTGCTGGGATAGTTCTCAAGGGAGTGGATCCTCTCCTTACAATTTGGCGTCATCTCCAGGGGTCGTCCTTCAAAATGGTGCGACAATAGTAGGCCTTGGCAATGGCATTAATTCTGGTAATACGTGGTATAACGATATTCTCATTGATTGGAACGGAAAATCACCACCGAATCAGGTTGGGCAAGATCAAATCTATGTTCAGCTTTGCTATGGCACAACACCTTGTGGAAACCAACAACCCGGTTCCATTGCCGCTGCGCCTTTAAATGGTTCAAGTGGCGCCAATAATGCCCAATCCTTTAGGGATTTAATGTCCCAATAAAATGATTTCAATGGATAAATCAAATCCTCAAGGTGGCTGTCTCCTGTTTTGAAAGCCATTTGAGGAAACCTACCTGGCATTTTATGTTAGGGGAGAGACCGATAGATTCTGATTACCCGATCAAGATCGTTTGATATTGGGGACTTTCCCTCCCCAAACCCCTCCCATTGGGATTTTGGGGCCTTCGGCCCCAACCCCCGCAATACCAGAGGCGGGCTTGATCGAGTAATCAGGCCGATAGATAAATAGAATTTATTTTTGTGTTAAATTTGAAGCCAGGTTTGGAAATAAAAAGGATTGGCTTTATTATGCGGCTGAATGTCAGACAGCCTCGACCGCAACCGAACATATCAACTTTACGTTCTTCATGCCTTGGTCAAAATAGGCAAAGCCTCTCCCAATCTAAGTTTCAGAGGGGGAATGATATTTTAACCGTCAGATTTCAAGGCTCGCCTCAGCCTGGTCTGGGCCTGCCTTTGCCCTCTCAATCTTGGGAGATGAATAAAATTCTATCAGAGCTTCCTGAATCTGTGCTTCGTGAAGCGCTTCAGCCTTCCGTTAAATCTGTAAGCCAGCTTTTGGAACAGTTGATGATTCGGGCGATGGATGAAGCAAGAACGCTGCGTGAATATCATCGGGATGTTCAATCCGGGACCATCTACCCTTATCCCAAGACGGAGATTTTATCTGGTTTTTTACCTCAACTGACCCAAAGGGCCATTCTCCAACGCTCATCGGAAGCATTAATCAGCGCTTTTTCCAGTGCCTTAGAGGTGACCAAATGGAGCCGTTTGGCACAATATCAAGCAGTTGGCGCGGCTGAGAATCAAGAAGCCAGCCAGGTTATATTACGCCAAGTACTCACAGGCTTTATCCAGCATATCCCCAGTAAACAAAATCGGACGCTTTCGGATTTTTTCGCGTATCTTCAGAACTTGGAGAGAAACAAAGAAATGCCTCAAGAATTAAGGCAATGCCAAGAGATGATATTAGATCCGCTGAGCAAGGATCTGGCCAGTATTCCTCCCGATAAGCTGCCTCTCCCTGATGATGTCCTATCGCTGCGCCAACTGAATGAAGAACTTCCGTTTTTTCCATTTCCCAAAATACTCGATTCACATTTTCGTCCCAGCCCCACGAGTACGTTTCAGGTTTCATTACAATCAATGGCCGGCTGGGTGCTTCAATCAATTGAAGAGCTTATTCAAGCCGATAGAAGTGCCCGAACTCAGGAAAATGTGTATTATGAACCCCGATTAAACTTACTTTCAGCTTTTCTGCCGGCCCATTTTGATTTAAATGATTTTTCGCCTGAAATTCAAACCCGCATCTTGGAAATTATCAAATTTAATTTTGAGCACGCCCTTGCATTTTTAAGCCCTGTTGCGTCAGAGGATGAATGGCTCCAGGATCCTTTCGACAGAAATGCGGATCGTGTCAATATCGATCTGGATTTTGCACGCCTCCTAACCGCTTTGGTCAAAACCTATCGAGATTTGCAAGTCAGAACGTTTACAAATCTTGTGAAATTGACAGAAATCATAGGCGACTCAGCGGATACGCCGACGAGTATTAGAAGAGCCGCAGGCTTGTTCCGGCGGACACGTGGAGATATCGTCTGGTGTTTAACTCACCCGAAAGCCTCTTGGGAGGATTTTCTGGCATACCGACGTCAAGAAAATGAATGATGGCTCCAAATGGCTCTTAATCGCTTTTTGAGAACGGGTTTGAGAAAAATTTGGCAAAGCAATATTTTAGGTATTTTAAGCATGGCCCAAATTAAAAATTCTGATTCCTCTCTGGCTGAGTGGTAAGGTGATCCGAAAATACCGATCAATAAAATGCAAGAGGCCATCATACTTTTACGCCAGTCAAGGGATAAATCTTCGGATTTATTAAAATTTACCTTTTATTGATTAATCAAACATCAACTGCTACGATGAAAAAACCGATAGCCATTAGATATCTTCAACAATCTTCTATTTGACAAGGCCACCTGTCGGCAAGGCTTCACCTTGGGATGTTTATGAGCGAGGTTGGGACATGGATTACCAAAAGCAGCCGTTATCGGCTCTATTGGAAATGTTGGATCTTATGGATACGAGAGACAAATCGCAATTGATCAAGGCTTTGATTCAAGGCTGTTCAGAATTTGAAATTCAGGTTAAAAAATTCGTTCATTCTGCCGAAATCAACTCTGTTATCAATCTCCTCTCTGAAAATACGGATACAATACCAGCAGATCAAATGTGAGGTTTATTGCATATATGAGAAAAAATCTTGGTTTATGGCTCATCTGTCTTGCCTTCCTTAGCTTTAGCTTTATAATCTCTAATCATCATACTTTTGCGGCATCTGACGCCCCTTCAATACTTGAATCACAGGGTGAAAACCAAGATTTTCTCTCCCCAGACGGTCAGTTTAAGATCTCTTTGCCTGAGAGCTTTCCAGACCTTAAGCGACAGGAAATGCCGGTGCAAACGGCAATTGGTCCTATTAATACTGTGTTTTTTATGTCCTCAAATGCCAATAGTGCTTGCGGCGTGACCTATAACGACTTTAACCAAATTGATTTTAATAAAATTTCTTTGAGCCGATTTTTTGATGGCACCCGTGACGGGGCCTTAAAAAAAGTGGGCGGTATCTTGGAAAGAGAGACCATGATCCAGCGTCAAGGATATCCTGGCCGCAGTATTTTTTATCAAGCCCAAAGAAATGGCCAGCCGCTCTTTGCTCGAACGGATTTTATCTTGGTTCATAAACGCATGTACCAGTTAATTTACATTACCAATCATAATGAATTGCTGAGTGCTCCGGACACCACACGGTTCTTTGATTCATTTCGAATCCTGACCTAGATCCTGAGCCTCTGTTCTAACTATCCAGTAATCGGCTTTGATTGTTCTGTGAAATTCAAGTTTTCCTGAAAACAATCGATTCTAAAGCAGATGTTCTCGCTTAAAATCAAAGTGAGAGTGACTGGAGTTTTTGAATAACGAATGAAGGTCTCTAAAGGTTTTTCCTTGATGGAAGTGGTGGTGACACTGGCCTTATTGGCTGTGGTTGCCACATTTGCCTTTACCAAGATTTTCCAGCAACAACAAGTGGATCAGAACAAAGTGGCCCTTGCTGAGGTCTCCGCGGAGGTATACAAACCTATTCAGCAAGGAGAGTTGTTAGGGGTATTACACGCAAATAACTTTGGAGGCTATGTATTAAAGTATCTAAATCCCATGCAAACCTGTCAAAGCAATCCTATGGCTCAAGGTTGTGCGGGACAGGCCAGCATAGCCGGAAATGGCAAATACCTCAGTAATCTCTTAAATACATTGGCGAGCAATGGGAACGGTGGCGCAATCTTAGCCAGTGGGGCCTCCGTCTATGGCCTAAACCTAACCAATGGCGGGAATAAATTCATGTGGATGGGAGGATTCCCGCCACCTAATAAAGGTTGTGTTATCCTGGCTTTTGATGCCAATGGTCCAAAAGGCCCCAACCAAATCTCCCAGGATATGATGACCTGTGATTATGCCCCGGATCAAGATTGCACAAGCCAAGCTTATCCTTGGATAACGGTAAAAGCAAAGTCGAAGCTCTGCTCAACTGATTCCCATCCCAATCCGCAGTGTAACGGCAATAAGCTGAATGGGAGCTGGGATAGTAGTGCTTACACATGTAAATGTCCGGGACAGAATACAGAGGTTGATCCGGGTCTTCCTCTAGGTGGAGGGTGTAAATGCACGTATGAAGCCGGTGGTCAGGTGCCAAATGGCGTAGGATCGGATTGTTATTGTCCCTATAAATTCCAAAGTTTGCAGAATGGAACTTGTACTTGTCCTCAGCCAAATCTTCAGGTCGCGGATAGTGGCAGTATGGCCTGCGTTTGTAAAGCACCGGATCAGCATATGGATAATGGTGGAAATTGCCAATGCAATAATCCTGATCAATCCATGCCTAGTGGCCAGTGTATCTGCCCGAGTAATAAACAACCGATTAATGGTGATACGGCATGCGGTTGTGTCGGCGGCATGCAATGGGATCAGACAAAGAGTATCTGTTACTGTCCCGGTGGTCAACAATTGGTCAGTGGAACCTGCCAATGTACTGGTGGTCAAAATTGGAATGGCAGTAGCTGTTACTGTCCAGGTGGACAAAGCCTTGTGAGTGGCAAATGCCAATGCCCAAGCGGCCAATCGCTTCAAGGTGGTCAATGCAAGCCAATCTGTGTCTCAGGCTGTGGCAAAGGCCCTTGCAATCAGTGGTATTTTGACTGCTCTCAGCCAGCTGGACACCAATGCGTCAACCGATGCGATCTTGGTTGCGGTACCAACTGTGGCGGCGGTGGAGGTGGAGGCACCTGTGGTGGTTGGCCTGCAAACAACTCAGGCTGTGCAGGACGCTTTCATAGCACAGGAGGTGTTTCTCCCATATATACAGGAAGTTGCAATTGCTTGGTTCCTTATCAACTGCCTAACCTTTGTTTTAAACATTGCCGTTTAGATACTGGGGTGTGCCAACCTAATTGTACTGGTTAAATAGGAAATAAATCTGTAGATGAAGACTAGGCCAGGCCTCTCGTTAATGGAATTTATCGTCACCCTGGCCATTTTGGCGGTGATTGCATCATTTGCCTTTGTCAAAATCTTTCAACAACAGCAGGTGGATCAGAACAAAGTGGCCCTTGCCGAAATCTCTTCCGAGGTAGACAAGCCGATCCAGCAAGGAGAACTTTTAGGGGTATTACATCCCGGTAATTTTCAGGATTACCTCGTCAAATATCTGAATCCGATGCAGACATGTAGCGATTCGTCCAATCCTAGTCAAGGTTGTGCTGGCCAGCCAGCTTTAGGAAATGGTATATATTTAAGCAAACTTTTAACGACACTGGCAAAAGGGAAAGCGGGAGATATTTTAGCCAGTGGAGCTTCTGTTTATGGAGTAACCGATGGCTGTGACAAAGTTTTTGGGAACTCATCGACCTGTTGCACGTTGGTTTATGATGCTAATGCATCCAAGGGACCTAACCGAATATCCCAGGATATTATGACTTGTGATTATGCAATAAGCCAGGATTGTACCAGTAATGCCTATCCTTGGTTAACAGTAAAGGCAGGTAGTAAGCTTTGTTCAGATGATTCACATCCCAACCCGACGTGTGATGGCAATCGACTGAAAGGGACATGGGATAATAGCTCATACCAATGCATTTGTCCTGGAACAACTATAATCGATCCTCAACTCCCAGTTGGAGGTGGATGCAAATGCAAATATGGTGGCCAAGTACCCAATGGATCAGGGACCGATTGTAACTGCCCTGGTGGACAGCAACTCGTCAATGGGACCTGTCAATGTATTGGTGGACAAAAATGGGATGGCAGTAAATGCTCCTGTCCAGGTGGACAGAGCTGGAATGGCGGTCAATGCTACTGTTCTGGCGGAAGGCAACTCATCAGCGGAACCTGTCAATGTCCCTCTGGGACTACATGGAATGGTAGCCAATGCCAAAGCTCTGGCGGCGGCGGAGGAGGTGGTAGTAGCTGCAATAGTTGGTGTGGAGGGTATTGTGCCAGCGATGCAGGCTGCAGAGCAAAATATCGTAATAGCATCTACTCGTGGGGAGCCCCTAGCTATATTGGCAACTGCCAATGCATGGTGCCATCCTTTACTGGAGGAAACTGTGATGAACAGGGCCATTGCTATCATATTCTCCCACTTAGCGGAGGGGGTTATCATTGTACTAGCGGCATGTGTGGCAATCATTGCGCCAGTGACATTGGCTGTATTGAAAAATATCCGAATAGCAATTATTCCTGGGGAGCGCCTACCTATTTGGGCAACTGCCAATGCCTAGTTCCAAATTATGGTTCTGGCGGAAACTGTGATTCAGATCGCCACTGCTACCATATCAAGCCACTCACATAAATTTAATGCATAGAATAAACCCGTTTGAAACAAAAGCGACAGTACTGCCTAGAACAACAGGATGAGGCTGATTTGTTAAGCCTTCTTGATGCAAGATTCAATTAAATCGTTCACTTTCTGACCTTGCTTCATTTGCTGAGTTAATTTAAATATCGAT
>JANWKX010000012.1 GCA_025451145.1 Vampirovibrionales bacterium | reverse complement strand
CCTTTTTCCAAAAGCGTATAATTATTAATCACACCCTTCTGTCTCTGGGACTCAACGGTCTCAGGCCTGGCCTGAACAATAAATAATTCGTTCAACTCGCCATCCTTGGCCCATTCGATATCCATGGGCCTTTTGTAATGTTCTTCAATGATGCAGCCCCATCTGGCCAGGGTTAAAATGTCATGGTTGCTTAGAACAAAAGTATCCCGCTTGTTGTAAGGGGTATCGATATTCACTGTTGTGGCCTTTGTGCCATCTGTGGCATAAATCATCGTTTTTTCCTTGATCCCTAATTTTTTCTCAATTATGGGTTCCAGGTGAGGGTGTTTTAAAAGCGGTTTAAAAACCATATACTCATCCGGCGTCACAGCTCCTTGAACGACGTTTTCCCCTAGGCCCCAATCGGCATTAATGAGAACGACCCTTGGAAAGCCGGTTTCGGTATCCAACGTAAACATGACGCCGGCTCCCGCTTTATCTGATCGGACCATTTTTTGAACACCGATGGATAAGGCGACCTTGAGGTGATCAAAACCCTGGGCTTCACGATAGGCAATGGCCCTATCGGTAAACAATGATGCATAGCATCGCCGACAGGCATCCAATAATTCGGCATGGCCGGAAACATTCAAAAAGCTTTCCTGCTGCCCGGCAAAACTGGCAGTGGGTAGATCTTCTGCCGTGGCGCTGCTTCTGACAGCCACATCCACGTCGGTTCTGTTATATTTTTGTCCAAGCTCTCGGTACATTTCCAAAATATCGTGCTCGATGGCCTCAGAAAATTTTCCGGCCAGAAATAAGTGCCGAATCGCTTTTCCGGCTTCCGGCAGTGATATTTTTTGCTGCCTCAACTTGTCGAGCGTCTCTCGTAATCCGCCATCAATATGATTGAACGTCACGAATTGCCGGTAAGCTTCTGCGGTGGTGGCAAACCCTTCAGGAATGCGAATGCCATGGCGTTGCAGGTTTGATATCATCTCCCCCAGGGAGGCGTTTTTACCACCCACAATAGACACATCACCAATGCTTAAATCTTTCAGCCATCGAACATATTGGGTCTGAACCTGAACCGCCATCTGTAGCTGCCTCGTTTCCGGTTTACTGATACTTGTGTTCATCCTAGGGGTTATGCCTTCGTCATGACATTCCCTGCTCCGGGAGTTTCATCGAAAACCAAAACAATGAGATTGGCTAATTGCATGGCACATTGTTGGGAACGATAATCAAGAATTATGGTGACGCAGCGTGTGTTATTGATCATTCTGGATGGATGGGGGCTTCGGCAGGAAGCCTATGGCAATGCCATTGCCCAAGCCCATCCTGAATTCTACAATCATTTGATAGAAACTTATCCTTACATCACCCTTCAGGCTTCGGGCGAAGCTGTCGGATTACCGGATCACCAGATGGGGAATTCCGAAACGGGTCATTTGAACATCGGCGCCGGTCGTGTGGTCGAACAGAGCATTGTTCGGATTAACCATGCCATCGCTGAAGATTCATTTTTCCATAATAAAGCGTTATTAGAAGCGATCGCGCATGTAAAATCTCACCAGTCGGCATTACATTTAATGGGGTTGGCCAGTGATGGCGGTGTCCATAGCCGTTTAGGACACCTCATGGCATTGCTGGATTTGGCGAAACAGCAAGGGGTAGAACACGTTTACACCCATGCCTTCACGGATGGCCGGGATACGCCGCCAAAAAGCGCTGAAGCCTATTTGATGCCCATTCAATTGAAACTGGGGGAACTTGGATTTCCACCGATCATGACCATGGCCGGTCGATTCTACGCTATGGATAGAGACAATCGATGGGAGCGTATCGAGAAAGCCTACAATAATTTAGTGGCCCCTGATGGACCTTATTTTGATAGTGCGATGGAAGCGCTTATGGCCCAGTATGAAGAAGGCCTGACGGATGAATTTATCCCGCCTTTGATTTGTGAGCCAAATTATCGGGGCATGCATGATGGCGATGCCATTATTTTCTTTAATTTTAGACCAGACCGACAACGTGAGTTGACAGAAGCCTTTATCACCAGGGACTTTAACGCGTTTCCTCGGCGTAAAGTCATCCAGAATTTATCATTTACCAGTTTGGCAATCTATGGCATGCCCTTCAAAATCCCTGTAGCCTTCCCGAAACCTGTCCTTGAAGAGACCTTAGGGCAGGTTTTGAGTGAGCATGACTTGCATCAGTTACGGGTTGCTGAAACCGAAAAATATGCCCATATTACGTATTTTTTAAGCGGTGAACGGGAAGAACCCTTTCCAGGTGAAACACGGGATTTAATTCCATCGCCTCGGATTAAAACCTATGATTTAAAGCCGGAGATGAGTCTGCCTGAAATTGAGACGACTGTTATCAAAGCGCTCCAATCCAATGATTATCAGTTTATTGCCGTCAATTTCGCAAACCCTGATATGGTTGGCCATACAGGAAATCTGGAGGCCACAGGACTGGCCATTAAAGCGGTTGATAAGGCGCTCAAAGAGATCATCAATAGCGCCTTGGAGCATCAATGGGTGACTTTGGTCACTGCCGATCATGGCAACGCGGAGCTGATGAAAGATGCCAATGGAAATCCCTTGACGGCACACACGTCAAACCCAGTTCCGCTGATTCTTGTCTCCAATAATACTGGATACGGGCTTGATCAAATCAAGGACGCCAAATTGGCCGATATTGCGCCAACGATTCTGGACCTCATGGGGCTGCCCATACCTGAAGCAATGTCCTGTCCATCTTTACTAAAACACCCGTCCTTAACTTAGAACCTATTCGAGAAACCTCCATAACAGGCATCTGTGTTGTCACTGTGGTGCTCGAATCCTCATTTACTCCTGTGTAAACTCCGGCTCTCTACCCAACTCGGCAAGCGTGCCTCGTTGGGGGCCCTAAATTTTATAACGCTTCACTTCGTTTCGCTGGGCTCCTTGCAGCTATTCGTCCTGAATATTTCTCGGAAAGGTTCTTAATCGGTGGATTCCTGGGTGTCTTTCAGAAGCGCTATCTTGATTTCCCGCTTCATCATGTAGGAAATTCGAGGATCCTGTAGTAAATCGGCATGTTCAGATCGTGCGACTGCTAAAAACTCTGATTTGGCGGCATTCCAATGCCCTAATTGATAATGGAGTTTCCCTAGTCGGTAATGGTGAAAGGCACTTTCTTCGTCTTTTTGCGCTTGGGTTAAACTGTTTTGATGTTGCTCAAATGCTTCTGAGTAGCGATTTTTAAAATTATGGCTAATCTGCGGAATGGCGTTACTGTCATACTCGTTGGTTGAGATATGAGTAGGAAAGGCTTTATTGTGGGCATAGGGTAGTGTGTTCCATGCCATTGCCACTTGGAACATAAACAAAGGGATAATCGGAATCAACAAAAGTTGTTTCATGGAAGCCCTAATCTTGCTGCATCTTAGAAATCATCGGATAATAGGATGGCTTCTGAAGCGCTATGCCCTGAAAATTTACAATAATTAACTCAATTAATTTGTTAAGTCCTTGAAAGATGTCGTGCTGTGCCAGGAAACCTCGTAGAATCAGGTATTCAAAAACACCAGGCTGGTGAACTGGCAGAGGCTCGACAACTCTATGATCAAGCCTTGAAAGAGAATCCCACGGATCCTGAAATCCATCGATTATTAGGACTTTTATGGATTCAAGCCGGTGATATTTTATCGGCCATCGGTTATTTCCAAAAAGCTGTTGAACTCAATCCCTCTGATATTAGCCATTATCTCAACCTGGGGGCGACGCTTAAAAGCGCCAGCATGTGGGATGCTGCTAAAAATTGCTATGAAAGCGCCATCATTCAGGGGCATTCAAACCCGGATATTCACCACCAATTAGGCCATTTACTGAAAGAAAAAGAGCATTATATTCCGGCAGTGGAACAGTTTAAAAAGGCTTTACAACTAAAACCTGGCCTTGCGGATGCCTGTTTTCAACTGGCGCATAGTTATTATCGTATGGGCGAATTGGCTTTGGCCAAAGAGCAATTTAACCATCATCTAACATTACCCGCCGATAAAACCGCAACCTATCACAATTTAGGCTGTATCGCCCAGTTGGAGAATCAGATTGACGTGGCTTGCAATTATTATCAGCAGGCCCTGTTGCTGGATCCAAATCGCGTCGAAAGCTTATTGAATTTCAGCATTTTGCTTTCCAAGCAAGGGAATTTCAAAGAGGCCGTTTATTTTGGGCAAAAAGCCGTAGATATTGATTCCAAGAATCCCATTGCTTATACCAACCTGGGATTGATTTATAAAACCTTTGGGCTCCTGTCAGAGGCCTTGGACCGTTATTTAAAAGCATTGTTTTATGACCCGAATAACCTGGAAGCCAACTATAACGCAGGGTTTATTTATCACAGCCAGTTTAATGCCCCCATGGCCAAGTTTTACCTGGGGAAGGCCTTAACGTTAAAGCCCGATCACTACAATGGCCTTAAAATGATGTCTGATTTGCTTGTTATGACAGGTCAACTGGAAACAGCCAAGATTGGCTTTTCTAAGGCCTACCAAGCAGAGCCCAATGATGGTATTCGGGTCAGGGAGGCAATCTCCATGCCTCCGATATATCATTCCTTAGATGAGATGAATCGGTGCCGTGAAGCGTTAATCCAGAGTATCGCCGAATTGAAGGCCGATAACATCACCTTGCCGAATCCGGTGGGCGATGTGGGACTGACCAACTTCTATCTGGTTTATCAAGGCTTAAATGATCGGCCAATACAAGCGGATCTAGGGGTGTTGTTTTCAGCGTCGACCCCATGGCTGACCGTTGAGCATCAGCCGAACCCAAAGCCCAAGATTGGGTTTATTTCACGATATTTTACCCCCTCCCATACCATCGCGAAGGTTTTTTACGGCATCATTGAGGGGCTTTCCCGGGAAAAATTCGACATTATTATTTTTTCAATCGGTTATCAAGAGAAACTCCCGATTAAAACGCCTTATAAGTTTGTCTATCTTCCCACAGGCAATATGGACCGTGCCAGTCAGTCTATAGCGGCTGAAAACCTGGATATTTTGCTTTATACCGATATTGGCATGGACCCGTTAACGTATTTTTTGGGATTTAATCGTTTTGCCCCGGTACAGTGCGTGACTTGGGGCCATCCCGTGACATCGGGGATTCCCACCATTGATTATTATTTGTCCTCCAAGTTTTTTGAGACAAAATATGGCCAGACCCAATACACTGAAAAGCTTGTACAACTGGAGACCATTCCAACTTACTTCCGACGGCCTGATTTTGAGCCGACTCAGCTCAACCGTGAAACATTAGGGCTTCAGCCCGACCAGCATCTGTATCTTTGCCCGCAATCCTTTTTTAAGCTGCATCCGGAGTTTGATGATTTGGTTGGCCAGATTCTCAGGCAGGATACCAACGGCGTTCTGGTTCTCACCAATGCCCTTTATCCAGAATGGGAAACCATTTTCCTGGATCGCCTTGCCCAAACCTATAGCGATATTTTGCCTCAAATTAAGATTCTGCATGAGCTGCCTTACCCGGATTTTCTGACCCTCATTTCCATGGCCGACGTGATGTTGGACACCCTTCACTTTGGCGGAGGACGAACCACCTATGAGGCCCTCTTCCTGGGGACACCGGTTGTGACGTTACCCACCGCCTATATGAGAGGTCGGATGGCTTACGGATGCTACCAGAAAATGGGCATGGAGGATTGCATTGCCTCATCGCCGGAAGATTACATTGAGAAGGCCGTCCGGCTTGGAACCGACCCGGAATACCGGCAAAGCATCCACGAAAAAATTCTTGAACTCAATGGGACGTTATTTGAGGATGCTCAAGCCATTCAGGCCTTTGAATCCTTCTTTGAAGATTGCCTCAAAGACGATAAAAAAATCTAAGAACCTGCCTGGGAAATGTTCAGAGCGGAACAAATGCTAGGAGCGAGCAGCGCAGCGACAACGCAGATGCCCGTCATGTACGTTTCCCGAAAAAGTTCTAGTTGGCCCAGATGATGACATCGTCAGTCTTGGGCATCGAGATGGTATTCACCTGAACAATTGCCGGATCATGGCGTTTTTCAACCTGGGCAATATGCTCGGAAACATTTAGCTTATCCTGGGCAGGCAGCATGGGATCTGCCATCGCCAGCTTTAAATAGTTCAAGGCCTGGGTATATTTGGCTTCAGCCTCGGTGGTAATTTGTCCGGATTTATTTTGTTCCTGGCGGGCCTCGCCTTCTAAAGCATAGCCCATATAAGCGTTTAGTTGGGCTTGGGATTCAAATTTCGGGTTATGGATACGGCCAAACCATTGGGTCGCATCTGTGTAATCCTTCATGTTTAAAGCGCTCAGACCCATCCAATAGAGCGTTTTATCGTCATTGGGATAGAGAGACAGCGCATTTTTTAAGATATCGTATGACTGACGATAATCTTTTTGGTTAAACGCCTCTGCACCGGCATCCGCCATGGCTGCAAACTGGTTAAACTCGTTCAAATGAATGCCGTTAGGGTTTGTGTTCACGGCAGGCTGGTTATATATCCCCTTGAAGGTGGCGATATCTCTGGCGGAGATTTTGTCATTGGCCGTCGATTCCCAGTACATGATATCGACAGGGTTCTTACTATGGCCCTTAATGCCCAAGAGATGCCCAATTTCATGGAGCGCAATGGCGTGTAGCTCATGGGGATTGATGGGCAGACCCGATTTGTAGGTCAGGCTTAAGTTCAGATTGGATTGCCGGATGTAGTGGTTCCATACCTGATCATTACACTGGCCCATCACATGAAGCTCGCCATCATCGTTATTGGTATTGGATAACGGCTTTTCAAACCAGACAATTTTGACATCCGACTGATCGGGTCTATCTGAAAACTGGAAGACCAACCGATTATCAATAGCCTGTTGCCACTCCTGAAAGGCCTGCTTAACCAATTCGGTGTATTCGGGTTTCCAGGAAGGGAGTCGCTCTCCTGCTCCGGTGTAAACCACAATGGCTTTGGTGTGGTCACTCCAACGGGTGGTCTCTTTCAATTGTTCGGCCATATAATCCGGCTTGTCATCAATCTCCTGGATGTGAGACAGGATTTTTTTCAAATGGCGGATGTTACCTTCATCCGGGTTGCGCTGATGACTTTGAATGGCTATGGCTCGGTTACACAAGTTCTGGGTTTCCACGATCTTATTTTGAGCAAAAGAAACTTCAGCCAAAGCTGTCAGGGTTGTTGTCAGGTTAGGCGAGTCTGCCCCAAATTTTTTTTCGTTGACCGATAACGCTTTTTCAAGATAACCAGCGGCTTCATCATAGTGATGTTTCAGATTCGCCACTTTTCCCAAGGCATCCAGAATATTGCCATAGTTGGCATCACTGGGAGGAGCATTCTTTAAGGCCTCTTGTAAGAGGGATTCTGCTTCCTCGTACTGTTCGGATTGTAAAGCCGACCGACCTCTCTCATAAATACTTTTGGTCTGAGGGTTATTTTCTGTCAAATATCGATTCAATTCGCTCAGATTCTTCATGGCCGTTTGAAGGGTTGCTGCGCCTTGAGGGCCAGTCTTTTGAAGAATTGCGATGGCCTGATTGTAGTACGATTTGGCTTTGTCCCATTGCTTTTCCTGATGATAAATGGCGCCCAAATTATTCAAGATATTCCCTTTTAGCACCATATTCTGGGCTGGTTGCTTGTTAAACCAGGCAAAGGCCATCTCATAATAATGTTTCGCCTCTGGAAATGTTTTCCTTTGAAAATAGATCCCTGCAAGGGCATTGGCAATAGTCCCGATATTGGGATCGTGGGTACTTTCTGCCTCTTGAAGGGCTTTTCTAAACAGCGTCTCAGCTTGGGCCGAGTCATGATTATTCTGGGCCGCAATCCCCGCATTATAGGTCTGGATAATATGGCCGTTGTTTGCGAAACTAAGCCCAGCAGTAGACAGGATATAAATCGCTGAAAGACAAATCGCAGCCGAAAACCAAGGTCTCATCTTCTTTTTCCCTAGCCTTCATGTTAATTGAACACAGCAGGCATTTTGCCGTAGGAAAATCATCGATAAAAAACTCTTAAGGTTTAGCAATCATCACAAAGTGTTAAGACATCTCAATAGTTCCGGCCATCTCGATTTACCGAAAGACACAGGCCTATTCATTGTTTTCAAACCCCTAAATCCAGTAAAGTCTTTTTCCGACTGGAAAAGACTGATTCAAGACTGGCAATCCTTCTACATGCTTTATTTTTGATGAACTTCTGTTTGCCAAATTGAATTTACCGAGTGGCAACCTCATCCTTAAATTTCTTGCCGGCTGTGAAGATCGGAACAGTCTTGGCTGAAATTTGTAAGGCTGCACCGGTTTTAGGGTTTCGCCCGGTTCGCGCGGATCGTTTCCGGGATTCAAACGTTCCAAAGCCGACCAAAGTCACTTTATCCCCTCTGGCGACTTGTGTTTGAACGGTATCTATCATGGCGTTCAACATATCAGAAACCTGTTTTTGAGAGGCGCTGGTTTTATGGGCGATTTCCTGAACCAATTCTTCTTTATTCATATTGCTCGATCCCCTTTCTATCTGGCTGGTATCCTCCTACCAATACACAAATTCACATGATGAATAAGGTTGCTGATTGGCTAACACCACTCAGCAGACAAATGGCCGGATTAACCAAGCGCTTATGAATACATCTATACGAATCGTATTGATTGTAGGGTGTCCGTTTCAGGAGTTAAACTGACTAGTTGGCGGATTCTTCAATAGACAAGACATCTAAGAGGATCACGCGCAGGGTGCGGTTAACAACTGCTGAAACATCTTTTCTCCCAGTAATGCTGCGTTAAAGGGTCGAATTTCGACAAGTTCCCAGACTTTTTGCGTGAGATAAGGCTCATGTTGAAGCCAAAGTTCATCCATGGCTTCTCTTGAGGGAAAATCACACACCAAAACAGATCCCACCATCTCTCCGGCGTCGTTGAGCATTGCCCCTCCTAACAAAAAATGTCCTTTGTCTGTTAGGGGTCTAATGTTCTGAAAATGCTCATTTCGACAGGCCAAACGTCTGCTAAGGGCCTGATCATCCGTATAATCCTGAGCAATGATAATAAACTGCATCGTAAGCTCCTATCATTTTTTCTTGATATTGAGCATACCTTAAATAATGACGAATTAAAGAGACTTGTTGGCGATGCGATTATTAAGAGGCTTCAGCAGACGGGGGGACAGGCCTTCCCTTGGCGTCAAATTGCTTGACGTAATCCAATAGGGTGTTGATTTTGACCTTCGCCAAGCCAACGTGTTTGTCCGCAGCCCCGTAATAAATATATAGGTCCGGGTTATCCGGCGCGGCTGGATCCGGCATGGTGACAACCCCTTGCGGGAAGACAACATTCGGTACCTTACCGGTGGTTTCAAAGCCTTTGGTCGGCTCCATAATAAAGTCAGGGCTTCGGGCTATGACCTTCCAAGGCTGCTTCAGGTCTAAAAGCGCAATCCCCATACGATACACCCCGGTTGCATCAGAGGCATGGTATAAGAATATCCAGCCGTCTTTGGTTTTTATGGGGGGTGGGCCGCCGCCAAGCTTCAACTGCCAGTCGGTCTGATAAGGGTTTTCTCGATGGGCTAATAGCGTGTGTTTTTTAAGGTTTTCCGGTGACAGTTGTTCTTTCCAGAAGTCCCGGCTTTGCAATTGATCAATGGAATCGAGCAAAAGATACTGAATGTTCCCAGTTTCCCCGACACGGTGGAAGAACATAAACTTTTCTTTTGAACCAACACGGACCTTCTCCGGCAAGAAAAACGCATCCTTGTCATCGACACCATCAGGGCCAATGAGAATGGGGCCGGTTAGAGGGCTTTTCAGATCCCTGGTTTTAAACAGGCAGATATGCGGCATGTTTCCGTCATAACCAGTGGCTACAATGTAATAGTCCCTCCCGATTTTTGAAATCCTGGGATCTTCAAAGCCATAGTCAAACTCAGGGGTGGATTGGATGAGGGGGTGGGGTTTATCAAAAACAATGCCATCATCACTGTGAATCAAGTAGAGATGTGACGCGAAAGGTTTTCTGGGATAATCATGCCCTAGAATGACACGAGCCAAGAGATCAACGCCACCTTCAGGGTTTTCTGTCGCGCCAGGGTTACAAACGGCTTGGACATTCATGCCAACATCATCAGGTGTTATAGCGGCAACGGCCATATGGCTGGTTATTTTTAGTTTTTTATATTGCGCTACCCCTTTTTGAACCGTAGTCGCACCCGAAAATCTATCGTGATCTTGTAGCGTGGATAAAGTGCTGAGACCTCTTCGATTGAGAAATGGTTCTGAATTCAATCTCGTTGAACCGCGATATTGCGAAAATGATTTTCCCAATACCGGAATGCCAACCCCATAGCGCATGATTCCCTCCTCGACTCCCATATGTCGTCGCTTTTTTGCTGAAAAAGATAACCGTAGAGCAATAGTATACAAACTCGAGCCCTTGTTTTCAATAGGGCAAAAAAATCTGAACTCTTATTATCCTATTAGGTTTAATGAATAAGTTGAATTTGTCCTTAATTTTCGGGATCAACCCAGCCGAGTGTGGAATAAAACGAACCACGCCCTGATGGATGTAAAATCCCTTTTCTCACGAGGTAGTTGGCTCTGGAAGAGATTTCACTGAGCGAAACATTCTCGAACCCTTCGCCAGTCTGCGGTTGCTTCGCGTCGCATTCAACCAGATAGGCTTTGATTTCTTCCGTTGAAGCCTTTCCGCCTTTAAATACCACGGCCTTGAACATCTCATAATTTAAGGACTGTTTTTGCTTCAGAATTTTATCCGCTTGATGAAATGCTTCATCCGGGCGAAACGTTTTTAAAGCACTTAATTCTTTAAATGAAGTATTGTTAAAGTTTAAACCAGCAAAATCTTCTAAGCCAGCCCCCACTAAATCTACTTCAACATTAGGTTGAGTAATGGTATCAATTAAAGTAGACAAACTAATTTTTAATGTAATCAGGTGTTGCTTCACTTGTTTCAGCTCACGCAATTCCTGGGCCATTTGTTCAAGTTCATCAATCCTGGGTTGAATCTTTACAAGCTCTTCTTCAGCCTCTTCTAGCAAAATCTTAATGCGTTCCGGACTGGCTAAAGTCCCTTCAGAAATCGCTGCCATCTTAATGCCTCCTCTACTTAACAATATATAAAATTATACTTTTATTTCAGCAAAGCGCAAGGCAAAACAGCTTCTAGACACTACATTATTTATATGAAGTTATGCTTATAAGAAAATGAATTTTAAAATCTTAAGCGACTTAAAAGCTTTAATGGGAAAATAAAGTACTTAAATTTAAAAAATAAAGCTTATGAAGTTTCTAGTAGTGAATTAAAGCTTTACTCGAAAATAAAAAACAAAATTATTAATGCTGTTGCTTAAGATGTTGGTCAAGGCGTTTTTGATAATAGGCAATGGTGTCATCTCTTGATTCTTTAAAAGGCGGTGGCGGAAATTCGGCGATTTCAGTTAAAGATGATCTCGAAGGCAGCAATGAGGAACGATGTCCTTTCCAATGCGCAAAAAGATCAAAACGGATATCCTGACAGCCTGTATCAAGCTTTAAGGGCTTTTTAGCTTTTGATAAAATTTGTGGCCCATACAATTGTTGATACAGTCTTTCATAGGCTTCAATGGGTAGCGTGCCGCTTTCCAGAAT
>JANWKX010000011.1 GCA_025451145.1 Vampirovibrionales bacterium | reverse complement strand
ATTCAGTTGATACCCAATCGAGGGGATAATCTGTAACTGGTTCATTTTGGTAATGCCGCCGCCATTGGCATTGTTTCCAATATAATTTTGAACTTGAAAAGAGGTTCTAATCTTTTCAGTGACCGGGATTTCAAGGGTAATGAAGTCCCAATTCTGCAAATCGTTGGTGGCTTGACTCTGGGCAAGGACAGGCCCTTGGAGGGTTGCAAGAGAGAATAGCGCCATGATCGACACAACAAGATAACGGAAGAACCGCACATTGAGAAAGCTCATGAGCCATTCCTGAAAGTTGGAAGGCCTTTTATAACAATCAAAAAACAACTTGCTTAAATGATTTACCACGAATTAATACGCTTTGAGGGGGGCGGGAGCCGTTTCATGGAAATGCCCCTGGGTCTCAGTATAGGGGAAACGCCGGTTTGTTGATACCCATTTCCGATGTCTTGGACCTTTCGGATGTGCGCCTTAGATGGCGTGGGACACCAGTTGGGCTTTGGCCGGTTTTTCTTCGGGGATTTCATCCAAGTCGATGCCATTTTGATCAGTCCAGCTTGAAAATTCCTTTAATGGCCAAACAAAACAGCTTGATGGACGATCCAAAAACACCGGATAATAGGCATTGGCGGCAAAAGGCTCTTTGAGTTGAGCGATTCTGTGATGGCATTTCATCGGATACATTGTGTCTTCTGAGCCTCGTGTAGTTACCTTTTAGGCTGGTGGTTATCAGGAAGCGGATGTTAGAATTTCAGCGTCGGCGATTAGCGAATCCCCTCCATCGTTCTAAAAACCTGCTTACTCAGGTGGAGGACCATATCATCGGCTCTTTTTTCAATGTAGTACTGAGGTAAAGCTTCAAAATCACTAGCCTTATCCTGAGGGCATTTGACGGAATAGTGATAATCAAATCCCAGTTTTTTGATGTTGCCCCAAACGTCTCCCAAATCGTCATCGGCTAATTCGGCCCACTCCTCCTGGGAAAACAGGATGGAGCTTGTCGTTTTCAAAAGGCCATTTGAGGCGTTGCGGTTTTCTATCTCAAGCGTTGTTTCCATACCCCACGTCACTCTTTTGGTTTCCCCGGTGCTGTCAGCGATTGTTCTCCCGATTCCAAGTGATAATCAAACAGCCATGATGATTAAGTCTATAGCATCATATATCTTATCCCTACTAGCCGGTTGAGGGATTTATGGAGGCCTTTGTGTTCATGCCTCCTTGCTTGGAGCGTATTGTTTGTTGTAATAGGGCTTCTCATGTTGATTTAAATTGATTAGATGTTGTAAGATAGCCGTCGTTTCATCAACCACGGCTATCTCCAATGCAATGATGACTCTAAAAATCAGACTTTTAGCTCAGGGTGTTTGCGAAAATATTCTGCGGCCTCATGAATTTCCTTCCCTCTGATTTCGCCGCCTTTATGGCCAATTTTAGAATAAAATTCAGGGCCATATTTTTCCTTGACGGTATTACCGCCTTTACGTCCTGCTTCCTGGACGGTCATCGCCCCTTTTCGTTCAGTTCGACCGCCCATGGGTTCTTTGCGTTTTGGCATATTCTGCCTCCTTACTATAGCTTACAAGTTATACTTTTCCGGATGCCTTCAGCTCACGATATCGTTTGGCTTCGGCCTGGACTTTTTCACCGCCCTTTTGACCAATTTTGGAGTAAAATTCAGGGCCATACTTGTCTTTAACAGTATTGCCTCCTTTTCGTCCTGCTTCTTGAACCGTCATGGTGCTTTTGGCTGTTGTTTTTTTATCCAAGCCACCTCTTCCTCGTACAGGCATATTCAAAATCTCCCCTTTTGCTTCTAATTCAATGCTTTTGTTTGGCAACACTCCATCTTAGGCCTGCAAATGTGTGAAATGTATTCGCCTGATGGATACTCTTTGAGAGATTAGACACTGGACACCAGAGGTATATTCAGGCTAATCCAACGTATCGTCTTGTACGAATTCCAGTAATAACAAGGATTTAGCCGAATTGCTGTGACCATAAGCAAAGAATCCCTTATAAGCCCAAACAGCATCCCTTGGGCCTTGATAACTGGAAAGTGCTCGCTTTGCCTAACGGCGACAAGCCGATATCAGGGGACTGATGCTGACCTCGTATTGCAGTTTCAATGGGGCGTGGGTTAGAATATGCAAGCCTGCCGAAATTCGGAAAAGAGTCATATCACTTTGGATCGGGCTGGCTTAGAAAGGCTTTTGGTTCTAAATGTCTGGAACCATTGATGTTTTATTTTTTGGGGATATTGTCGGGCGTTCAGGCCGTCAAGCTGTGGAATGGTATTTATCCTCCCTCAAGGATTTTGAAAAACCGGATGTGGTCATCGCCAACGTCGAAAATGCTTCCCATGGGTTTGGCCTAACCGAAAAAAATTACCGGGAGTTGCTGTCTGCCGGGGTTCAAGTGATGACCAGCGGCAATCACATCTGGGATCGCAAGGAGATCTTCGAGTTTGTGTATTCCGCCGAGCGCCTTCTCAGGCCATTAAACTTTCCTGAAGGCAGCGCCGGTGAGGGCGCCAAGGTGTTTGAATTGGCTGGCGTTAAAATCGGGATTATTAATCTCATTGGCCAGGTCTTTATGGGAAACTATAATTCGCCTTGGGAGAAGGCAGAATCTGTGATTTCGCACCTGTTGTATGAAACCCCGATTCTCTTCATTGATTTTCATGGCGAGGCAACAGCGGAGAAGCTGGCCTTTGCCCGATTTGTCAGCACGTTTGGCGTGAGCGCCTTTACAGGGACCCATACCCATGTTCAGACGGCGGATGAAAAAATCCTGAACAACCGCATGGGCTACATTACCGACTCAGGCTTTTGCGGGGCCTATGACAGTGTGATTGGGATGATGGCTGAGCCGTCCATTGATCGCCTGAAAACCATGTATCCCACCCGATTGGAAGTGGCAGAGTCTTCCTTGGTACAAATCAACGCCAGCCGCTTTACTATCAACACCAAGACCGGCATTTGCCAGGGTGTTTCACGGGTTAACGTGATCAAAGATCTCCAGGAAATCTAAAACGGTATTAACCTCTGTTGAGGAAATTAATAAAAGTCAAAATGAGGATACAGCGCCTATTGCTGCCCTGAGTGGACTCTTCTTATTTTGTTAGGCGAGTGCAAAACCGTAGGTTTTGCGCTCGCCTAACAGAAACTTAGGGAGGTGTCCAGAGGAGGGAACGTCCTCTGGGCAGCCAGCATAGGTGAAACAAATTTTCCATCACAGAGGTTATTATTGTTTTTGGAAAATCAAAATACTGTTGGCTGGCAGCGTAATGGGCGCTTCGCCTCCAGAAAAGGTTCGCCCTTCGTTGGTGGATATTTTCCGGGTGCTGAATCGTCGATCCTCAGTGTTTAAAATCTCTTTCCACTGCCCTGGCGGAAAGGTCAGTTGAAAATTATTCATATAATCATAGTTGGAATCGTTGAGGACCATGAAAACCTCATCAACTTTGTTGATCCCTTCTTCCGGCTCGACAAAGCCCTTACGATGGATGGCAATGACGTTACTACCCAGATATTTGGACTGAACATCATAAATTTGCTGGCCATTGGCGTAACGCTCGCCTTGCCACAATGCCGGAACCGATTTTCTTAAGGCCAGGACCCTTTCGCTTAAGGCTTGGAGTCCTTTATCGCTTCGATGGGATAACTTACAGGCCTGAAAAGTACTTTCATCTGTGGCAAAACCCGGTTGAGGCGAATTCCACCGACCGGCCACCAGGTTACGGATGGCGTTTGCATCGCCATAATCCACAAAAAAGTAGAACGGTGACTGCTCGCCTTCTTCATGGCCCATAAAGTTCAGGGGAATGCCCGGAATGATATAGGGCAAGACCGCCGAGATCCGTTGCTTGCCGGGAGAATTGGCCAAGAGCTTTTGCATTCGGCTACCATCGTGATTTCCGGCTTCATCATGGGATTCCGGGAAAAGAACCCCGTTCCACAGGGTATTTTCATGGCCGTCACCCCACCGAAATCCGTTCCATAGGAAACCGGCGAATTCCTGAATGCCGACAGAAGGTCCCATGTGGGCAGTTCCCGTCAGGAGGCTTCTCAACATGTGGTAAAAATTGAAGTTCCACTTGCTTTTCATCTTCAAGCCGCTGGGGCTGGTGATATCGTTTTGCTCCCGGCCGTCTTCGGCAGACAGGTATATCAGGGGGCGATCCGGTGCGTTGGCATTGATGCGTTGATGAGGGGTAGGCCGCAGATCGTACAAGGATTGAGACAAGGCCTGAAGGGCTTCACGGGGGATATGTTCGGTCTGATCGAAGCGGAAACCGTCCACATGAAAATCAGTGACCCAGGAGCGGGCGTTGTCCAGAACAAAATTCAGGGCAGGACGACTTTCATCGGGGGTGTTTCGTTGAGCAAGGTCTGGATGGTAATCTCGGCTGTATTCGCCGTAGTTAAAACCATCTCCCCATGGCGTTGAGCGTGGATTGACAAAGCCTGCATCAAACTGGCTGAAATAGTTTCCTTCAGGTCCGATATGGTTATACACCGCATCCAGCATGACCTTTAACCCCAGTTCGTGGGCCTTGTTGATCAGGGCTTGCAGCTCCCTGGGTTGGCCGTAAGCATGCTCCACTGCAAAATAATCCACCATGTCATAGCCCCAGTTTCGCTGTCCTGCAAATTCCTGAACCGGCATCAGCTCAATAGCCGTATAGCCTTTTCGCTTGATCTCTTCCAGTTGATCCATGGCCGCCTTGATAGTTCCCTCCGGTGTGAAAGTCCCGATATGTAACCGGTAGGTCATCAATTTTCGGACATCAATAGCGGTATTCCAGGTTGCTTCAGCTTTTGAAGACCAGTTAAAGCGTAAATCAACGACTTGTGAGGGGCCATGGACATCCTCCGGTTGATACCGAGATCGAGGATCCGGTAGCAACTGGCTTTCAGAGCCATTTTTGCCTTTTAGTTTATACAAGTACAGGGTTCCAGGCCTGAAATCCTGCCGTTCAAGTGAAAACGAGCCATGGCCATCACTGGACATGGGGATAGTGGCCTCTGTTCGAGCGTCTAACGTTGGCACTTGGCTGGCTTGCCGATCGATTTCACCGGTTAAGGCTGAAAGGCGGCTTTTTAGGGAGCCAAGGCGTTTTTGCCAATATTCCAGCCGTTCCCGGCCCACTTCATTGAGGTTTCGGATGCGATCATCCGAAGAGGGCAGGGTGATAAAGGCCAAAATGGATTCATCCAAGGCTTTTTCCTTGCGCAACTGATCCAGGCGTTCAGCGGCTTTGGCTTCCTGGGAGGATAAATGACGGATTCTGACCAGTTGGGCATCTTGTGCTGACGGCGCCCACAGCTTAAAACGGACCCGATTGTCCATCACCTGAACGCCGTAATCACTGGAGACGCCCTGGACGGATCCGGCAAAACGGAGTGCTTGAGATGAGCCAAAAGCCGGGGCTTTGGGTCTTGAGGAGGGTTGGAACTGATCCGGTGAGGATTTACCTGGATCTTGGGATGAAAAGGCTGTAGAGATAGGAGGTTTTTGAGTGCTGACACCCAATCCCAGCCCATTGCGTGTTGGAACGGCCTGCATTTTGGCAACAGAAAGCATGAAGCGTTAACCCCTCGCTCATATTCCCTCGACAATTAAAATGACGAACACCCACACTTTGGGGACCCACTGTGGCCACTTTCGACTGAACGAAAGCAGAGGAGCCACGCAATGTATTGATATCCGTTGGAAAATTATACCATAGGTCAGTCAGGGGATTGCTTTTTGTTAATTTTACGTCACCGAATTTAGTATTTTTGTTAAGAATGGCCTCGTTATTCCTGTGGCAGCGATGAAGGCACTTGTTAAATATTGCCCACAATTTCTCTAAGCGAGCCATTAACCATCAATCCAAGATGTCCTTCAGGGATGTGTTGCTTAAACTCTCGGATATTCCATAAAACGGTAATGACATCACCGAGAGTTTGCTCTAGGGAACGCCTTAGGATGGAGGCTGTCTCTTTTAGATCGACATAGGCTTCAACGGAAAAATCAAAAGCCTGTGGCACGGTTTTTTCGGCGGGATTTATAGGTGTTCTTCGAGAGAGTTGCCAGGCCTGATAATCCGTGTACAGTCTCATAAACCCTGGTTTATCTTTAAGCCAAAGCAATTCACAGGAGGGATCCTTTTTCTTAGCATCGGCAAAGAGTTTTAATAAAGACAAACCATCTTGAATCACCTGTGCAGACGTTTGACCTCGTTCCTGCTGGAGTACCTTGAACCGTTCATTCAGGCTTTCCGGGAAGTCTGTTGTAATGGTGAATGTTTCGCTACCAGTGACGCCAGCAAAAGCCAAAGACTGAATCTTTGATTTTTGTCTGGAAGGGTTTACCGGGCGATGAAGATTAACGGTTTGATTGAATCCAACAGGTCTCATTGATTAACTCCAGTTATCGCTATTATTTTTTAGTTTGCAATAGATAGCCTAAGAGGGCTTTCTAAAATGTTTAATGACTGAAACCTAGTCATGGGTGTACCAGTACCATGCTTCGTTATTTTCATGCCTGGCGACACCAATGGAAACAAGACCGAATACCACGGCAGCAACACCGGCAATAATCATTGAGAAATCTATATCTTCCTGATTATCAAACTGATGGTTGAGGTTAAAGTATTTGTTTTCTGCTGCTTGCAAGAGGGCTTTTTTCTCAGGGGTAAATAATTCAGGATGGCGGGCCTCAAGTTTACCTATAAAGCTATCGTAAATGGCTTTATAGGCGCTGGTTGGATTACTGGGGCTATCATCGGTGCTGTGGTTATCCAGATTTTGGATTTGTTCGATATAGCTTTCCAAATCCTGAATATCCTCAGGGGTGCATCTTGGAAGCGCTGCCAATTGGCTTTTGAGTTCTTGAAATGATGGTGATTGAGTCGACATGCCATCATCGTAGGTATGTATCGCGCTTGTGACAATATTACAAACACGGCTGTCCGCGTTTTGCCCTTTCAGGGATGCGAGTAAATCGCTTGCCGAGATCATTTGGTTTGAACCATCAATATAGGTTTGATGGGTTGAAGAACCTTCTATCCCATTGTCAGTCGCAACGCTTCTTGCAATGCTTGCTCCGCCTGCGATAAGGAGTAAGACTCCCAGTATAGAGGCGAATACTGCATTTCTGGTATGTTTACCTCCCATCCGCTCAGAAAACGCAAAGGCGCTGTCGTCACCGCCGCTTCTGCGGAATTTGCCAAACCGAATATCCCTCATATCCTTCGTCAAGCTTGGGGTCTTGCTTGCAATAGGATAGGCAGCACGGGGCTTTGTGGCGTAAGGTTTTGCTAGGTGCGATGTCTGAAGGCCAGAGAGGTGAATCATATTGTAATCCTCTTTAATTTGAATAAAATTTGAAATCATTTAATAATGAAATATGAGTCGGGTCAATGATTCATTTGGACCTAAGCAGGCCCAAACATGGCGTAAGGTATCGTTGAAAAGGACACTTGAGAGGCCTCAGTGCCCTGTCTCACTTTTTACATGGCTTCACATCGTTTGATGCTGCTTCTTGAATGGATTTAGCGAGCCATTAAGCAATATCAAGACCAGTGTTGGCAATATGCTTGCAAATTCGGCCTGTGGCAATCGGACCTTGATAACCCAATAGATCTTTGACCGGACTATCCCAGGTCAGGTGTTCTTGTCGGGGGATTTGCGCCATCAATTTCTGAAAAATCTTCCGGGTGATTTCGACATCGTTGGATGCTTGGTGTTTTCCGGTATTATCAATCCCCAGCACTTTGGGCAGGTTTTCTGTTGAGAGCAGGTCCTCGGAATATCCGGGTGGAATTTGAGCATATTCTGGGTGGATTCTGCGGGCCAGGGCATTCACATCAATGGTATGGTGGATATAGTCATTCTTAAACCGATCCGCCTCCTGGTGCATGCCGTATTGTTCCAGCTTTCTCCAGAGATATTCCAGATCCAAAATGGGATAGTGCCCCAAAATAATGGGGTGAGGCCCCATAAACCGGACGAGTTCTGCCAAGGCATCCTTTTCTTCCAGGCCGTGATCAACTTCATTCTGCTTGATTTCAGTTAGGCGTCTCGTATAGGGACTAAGCTCCCTATGAGGATTTACAAAATGGATACGACTACCAACTTCTTGAAGTTGACCATTTTTAAATCGATATTTTATGGCGGCAATCTGGATAATGGATTCCTGCTTTGGATTAAACCCCGTCATCTCCATGTCAAAGCCAATTAACTCGGCGTCTTTTAAAGGCACGGATAAGGGGCCATTGTTGGCGTTTCCAGCGAAAACCGGCTGTCGCTGAGTGACTCGGTTAATCCCTCGATAATAAGGCGCCATGTTGGTCGATATTTGTACCATCGTATGTCAAATGCCTTTCTATTAATCCATTGTATAAAGATTTGTCGCTTGCCAAGCTCCTGGACCGTTAAATTCGCTATGAACTTGATGATCCGGACCGCCTGCCCAAGATGAATAATTGAATGCGTTTGCCAACCATCCAGGTAAGGTTCTATATTGCAACCCTAAGCTTGTTTTGGCGAGTTCCAATGCACTTTTGATACTATCGGTGGAAGGGGTCTTTCTCGCTTCGACATCGGCGTTCATTTGCTGAACAGCCGCTTTGATTTCAGGAGATCGCCTACCGATTCTGTAGAAATAAGTGAGATAATCACAGCCATCTAAATGTTTAAAAGCGTTTTCGCTTAGTCCTAGCCCTTTTGCGAGATCTTCAATATCTGCGGCATAGCAGGAGAGATAGAGGCTATCATTATCTTGTCGACTTGAATCGTCTTTAACACGAAATTGGACGTAATGGTTGCGGGAATGGTGTACATTTAAAAGGGCATAGCCAAATCGAGGCTGTGCATGGGTAATTGGGGAAACCATGTTTTTGCTTTCTCCTGTGTTGGTATTTCTTGGAACCATTTGGTTCTTTCAACTGTTTTGAAATAAACGCCCTCAATCAGATTTATTGCCTGCGGGCGAATTTTTTTACATATCTTTATTATTGAGACGTATCTGACCGGCAGGCTCTGGAATCCAAGGCGCTACGTCTTGTTTAGACTTTTAATAAAAAGTGCTTAATCTCTCTCATAAAAGTGAGCTCATGACTGGACATCAACTTTACGGGGCCATCATGCTTGGTATAGCCTGGCGTATTGGCCCAATAAACCCTGGAAGACACCCCATTTGAACGAAGGTAATGGGCTAAAAACTCAGCATGAGACGCCTGAGAGTGAGGCGAGCGATCACTATAATAATCTTGAGCCCCTTCAATCAGCAATGCCGGCGTTTTGCTTTTAGGAGTGCCGGAAAAACGCAAGGCTGAGGACAAGGTAAAATGCTCCAGACTGGTTTCATGAATGTAGGATGTAATATGATGGGCCAGGCTATTGGGATTATAAATCCCGCTTAAGCCAATAAAGTGTTGAATTGGAGGAATACCGGGGTATTTAGGGGCGTAGAGTAGCAATGCGGCAGCCGTCGCTCCTGATGAAACGCCAATCAATGTGATATCAATAACCTTTCCCTGCTGGCTATTGATAATCGCATGGATGCCTTTTGCAAGATCATCCAAGGGGATTGGCCAAGTGGTTTGGGTCAAGGAACGATAATTTAAAGAGGCAACGGCATAATGATATCGTCGGAAGTGGCTGGCGAGGGGGAAAATCTCATGATCCAAGGCAGAGCCGTTGATAAAACAGCCTCCGTGAATTAAAATCACCATCCGATATTTCTTAATATTGGGTGGGACGGATAAAAAATAACTGGTCTCAGGGTCATGGGCGTAATAATACTCGGTAAATCCACCCCATAAGGGCTTATGAACGATCGGAGCAGAAACCGGCAAAAGATTATAGAGGCTTGTGACAGGCCATGTTAATTGTTTCTGGGAATCAGATGATTTTTGGGTTGGGGGCTTTGTGATAGCCGTTGTTTCCTCTGGATTTTCCTGAGGGATTGAAGCGAAAACCGTTTCATGAAAGGACGCTATTGTGAACATCACAATAAAACAAGCGATGAAATTAACCTGCATCGGCCTCATCGGAGGCGTCCCCAATGTTCCTTCCCGATAAGATTAATATAATGGATTGAGACGGGCTTTAAAGCGCCACTTTGCCTAAAGAATATGGGTAGGTTTGGCCTGATATTTCAATCGTGTCTTTAATAATACTGAGATGTCTGGCGAACGGATGAGCGTTGAGGCGTTTTGGGTGTTGAATCAAAAGCGGATAATTAAGGAAGTGGTGCGTGCTTTCAACAAGACAATCGTAGGACCCCCGAAAAAATTGACATTGTCTAGGAAGCCTTGTAGCATCGATCTTATGATGAATTCAACGTTTTTAGCACCCGCTGATTTTGAGTCTGCAAAAGCCCTGATTGATAGTGGTGCCATCCGGCATATCGCCATGATTATGGATGGTAATCGGCGCTGGGCGCAGGTTCAGGACATGCCGGCACAGCAAGGCCATGTGGAAGGGTATAAAGCTTTAAAGCACCTTGTGGAGTACTGTGCGCTGGATCTCAAGCTTCCTATTATGACGGTGTATGCCTTTTCGACGGAAAATTGGCGTCGCTCCAACCTGGAAGTTGAGTTTTTACTGAAGCTTTTTCATAAAACCCTTCAAGACGAGATTGAGGAGTTGATTGAAAAGAACGTACGCCTCAAATTTCTGGGCAATCTGGAGCATTTTCCGGTCGCTTTTCAAGAGGAGTGCCAAAAGGCTTCTGCCCGAACGGCTCACAATACAGGTATGCTGTATCAGGTGGCCTTGAACTATGGGGGACGGGCTGAAATTCTGGAAGCATGCCGAAAGCTGGCTCAGCAGGTAAAACAGGGAGATATTCAGCCGGAGGATATCCAGGAAGAACATCTTGAAGCCCTCCTATACACGCAAGAGGCTTCAGACCCTGATATGATCATTCGAACCGGCGGGGAATACCGCCTCAGTAATTTTTTACTCTGGCAATCGGCCTATGCTGAACTATGTGTGGTCGATGAATTGTGGCCTGAATTTTCGCCGGAAGTCCTGAACCGCGCGATAAACCATTTTCAAAACCGCCAACGTCGTTTTGGCCGATAGCCACTGAGAATTTTTCGATTGGAAAGGCCATCGCTTTCCAACAGGGCTATTAAATCCTAGCAGTTTAGGGAATTTTAAAATACGAATCGGATTCGTCAAACTAAGAACCTATCCGAGAATTAACGGGGAGTATCAAGCCCATGGCAAAATTCTCTCAAGACGCCTTGAATGCAGCGAACCCCAAAAACCAATTGCAGGAAACCATGGTCTCGGTGCGTGGGGAAAATGCTATCTCGAACTTGTTTCAAAGCCTTAAATTTCCGGCAACCCGTTCAGAAGTGTTGACGTATTGTATTGGCTATGAGCTTCAGTGGACCGATCGCGAGCCGATTATGGTGGAGGATGTGGTTTCTGAATTCCCAACCGAGGTTGTTTTTTCAGATGCCGCCGATCTGACCAACAGTATTTGTAGCTCTATTCGTCTGGCGTTTGGTGATCATTCCGTGACCAATGAAGCACCCATCCTGAAAAGCCCGACCCGAAAATAATTGATTCACACCGATTCCAGTTGATTCTGATTCATACAGTTGCACGACTCTGATTCTGCCCGGATCACCGATAATCAAGGAAAAGCATGGGAATCCTCCCTCCTGAAAGATGGTTAATCTGGACAGAACATTCTGGTCAAGTTTACCGGGGCGCTTTACGCAATCCGCATTAAAGGGCGTGATTTTCTTTTTTTGCTTGGGGACGTTAGTGGTTTATGGGGTTTCGATGCTCCACCAGTTGATTACTCCCGATTTTCCCTGGATTTTACAAAGCGGGCGCTACATTTTAGACCACCATCAGTTGCCTCACCATGACATTTTTTCCTGGACCTACCCCAATCGCGGTTGGATTCTGTATCAATGGCTCTTTGAAATCATTGTGGCTTTTGGGGCCCAATTACTAGGCGATCAAAGCTTTTTTAAACTAGCCATCGTCTTTATCATGGCCATTTACGTTCTGTGCCCCCTGTGGATAACCAATCAGAAAGTGCCTCCGTTGCTCACGCTGTTAATCAGCGTTTTAGCGCTTCATACGGCCACCATGAATCTGAGCTTGAGGCCCATGGTCGCTACTTCATGTTTTTTACTCGGCCAATATTGCCTCTTAAAGGGACTTCGAGAGAATCGGATCTCGATGCGAAGGGCTTTGCCGGTTTTAGCAGTTCTTTATGTCCTGTGGGGCAATATGCATACGCTGGTTGTACTGGGACTAATTATGCTTGGCCTGATGGCCCTCGGAGACTGGCTTGAATCCAAAGGCTATTATGCTCAAGAACAAGGACAACAAACAGAGCCGATTCAAGGGCTGCCCTTCAAAACATACGTGGTTTTGTTGGGTGTCGCTTTTCTCGCCAGTGGCCTCAATCCCTATGGGTGGGGGATCTATGCCTATTTATTTCATCTGACGTCGCAAAGCTACTTAAAAGATAATATCGTGGAGTTGATGTCCCCGAACTTCCATTTGCGAAGCTATTTGCCTTTTCTGTTGCTGATGTCATGGTTTTTAATTTCACTAGCGGAAGCGAAACGAATCTATCGTGCCCGGAATCTTCTGACACTCCTTGCCTTTACCCTTGTTACATTATTATCTCAACGCATGGTGGTATGGACTTGTCTGCTGTATAGCCTCATGCTTCCTGACGTTATGATGAAATGGTGGCAGACGATTAGGCTTGCTGATGATCAGGATTCTTTGCCAGCAACGGGGCTTTATCGGAAAGAAGTGTTATGCAGCCTAATCCTGGTTGGAAGCCTGGCCTTCTGGCTGATGCCTACCGCCGGTACTCGTGTCACCACTGGTATCTGTGAGTCATACAGGGGTGGGATTCAGGCTTACCAATCCATCAGGCAGGGTAAGGACAGGCTTTTTCAGGATGAGATCATCGGGGGATGTATGAGGTTGTTTTCGCCGAAACAACCTGTTTACTTTGATTCCCGTTTTGACTTTTATCCGATTGCCTTTTCAAAAGCCATTCGAGACACCACCAGTTTGAAACCGGGCTGGCAGAACTTGCTTGATCAATGGCGACTCAATACATTTTTGGTTGAGCGGAAGTTGCCTCTGGCGCAAATGCTTCAGGCCAATCCGTCCTATCAAATTATGTATCAGGATTCCCAAATGCTGATTGCCAGAGAAAAAGCCAGGTAGCGGAATTACCCGGCTTCTTCAATATGAAGAGCATCCATTTTTACTGAGAGATTCTGCTGGCTTATATTGCCGGACGTGCTCCTCCTGAAGGAATGTGCCCGGCACTAGCACTGGCGACCAACCAGGAAACGCCCAGTATCAAAAGATCAATACCTAAGAAGAGGCCAACGATATAGAGGCTGGATGCGGGCCACTGGGACCAAATCAAGAGTCCCAGGAAAATAGAAACCAATCCGCTAAAGAACATCCACCCCCAGTTGAAAAACCGTGCCCATAGCGAAAATATAATTTTAGTCAGGCCTGATGCCATAAAATACAAGGCCAGGATTAATGTGATGGCCTGCAACGAAATAATGGGTTTTGACAGGATAAAAAGTCCGATAAACAGTAGTAATAACCCGCCGATGAGACTGAGAAAAAAACCACCCCATTTTTTAACCCAAAACGAGTGAATACATTGAACGATTCCACCCAAAAATGCTAAGAAGCCAATCAAAGCAATTGTAAAAACCGATGTCGCATAGGCTGAACCAATCATAATTAAGCCAATAATACTGAGCGTTATGCCTAAAGTAATAATCCAGCCTCTAAACTCACGAATGTTCTCTAAATATGAGCTTCCTCCCAAAATATCCATTGAGGCCCCCTCCTATAAAATCTTATTTTTCTCGTTTCAATCTCGCAAAATCAGAATCATCTCATGGCGTTGAGAATGGGTTCATGATTCTTCTGCTATCAGCATGATCTCGTATTTTGGATCACAATTGATTCGACTAAAGGCGATCATTTTAATGCCTGAAATTCACCAATTGGGTAAATTTCGGCCGTTTTAACCTTGACCAGAATGGCTAAGTTTGCCTGGGGAAATCAATATTTGGAATGAACCCGGGCCTTCAGAAAAAAATGTCCGGCTGTATCCATCCAGCGCATGAGTCGATGTAGATTGCGTTTCATCAGCATTCTCCTAAACGGTTGCTCTTCTATTTTTGGATATAGAAAGCATCTTAGATCGGACAGACTGATCGAAAATCCACCTGATTTAGGATTTAGCAAGTTTGGTTAAATTTCTTGTATAGAGAAGATTTAATAGACTTACTCCAGAATTAACCCT
>JANWKX010000010.1 GCA_025451145.1 Vampirovibrionales bacterium | reverse complement strand
GGTCAGAGTTGGAAGCCTTGTTGGAGGAATCCTATCTGATTAAACAGCATCAGCCCTACTATAATCGCCAGATTAAAAACTTTCGGACCTTTCCCTTCTTAAAAATTTCGATGCAACAGCAGTACCCAAGAATCTCTATTACAACGGAAATTGAGCAAGACGACGCCCTGTACTTTGGCCCTTACCAAAGAAAACGGCATTTATCTGGCCTAATTGAATCTTTATCCAAAGTGTTTCAGCTGAGGGATTGCTCAGACAGCATGTTTAAAAAGCATCAGCGCCGGGGTGTGCCATGTTTAGCCTATGAGGTGGGCCGTTGTAGCGGCCCATGTGTCCGACAGATTTCAACAGAAGCCTACCGGATGCAAACGGAGGAAATCATCCAGTTTTTAGAAGGCCAGGGGTCGGGTTTGACCCAGCGGATGATTCAGCAGCGAGATAAATATTCTGAGCAAATGGCCTTTGAAAAAGCCAAGCAAACCCAGGATCGATTGATTGAACTTTTAAAACTTCAGACCAATACCCACTTTTTGACCATGGCGGTGCATCAAAATCACCTGGTCATTGCATTGCCGGATCGGGAGTTTCCCAGACAGTTGGTCCTTTATGTCTATAAAGGACGACCCATTCTCAAGCAGGTCTTTGATCCCCGCGATGATCGCGTTGAATCCGTTTTGGAACGGGTTCGGATGTTACAACACATGATTCAGGCCAATTTGGAGGACAAGCGGGATGTGATCCAGCAAAGAGAGCTAGAGGAGATTCGCATCATCGCCCATTGGCTTCGATACCACCAGCCTGATCCCCAAATCCAAATTTGGCGTTTATCAGAGACAGAATTCAACGTGTTTGAATCGATAGAACAGTACTTCGGGCAGAGGCCCATCGATTGGACCCAAGATTCGCCTTTATTGCAGCAGGCTTAAAAGCTCACTTTTCCCCGACTATCCCTAGAGATCCGATATTCTGCCGAAAATCCAGAACATCCTCAGGGGTGTCATATCCCCAACCGGGCTGAAAGGTTCCTCGATCGACCGGCGCCGGATTAAACAGTCGCTGGGTTTTGACCGAGTGAAAGCCTGCCGTTTCAAATAATCCTTGGTATTCTTTTTCAGAATGCAAGATCATGGGAATGGCAATGAGCGTTGGCCAGATATGCCCATAGGGATTCTCCTGATAAAAATCCACCATGGCTGCAAACCAGCCGCCAGGTTTCAAAACCCGATAAATTTCCGTTAAAGCCTTGGGCAGATTGGGATAATAATACAGCGATTCAATGTTTAAAATGCGATCAAAGGTATTATCGCCAAAGGGTAAGGCTTCAACGTTGGCAACCCGGTACTGGGTATTTGAAGCGGCCGTTTTTTTGAGGGCCAGTTCAATCATGCCTGGGGATAAATCGGTGCCAATGGCCTTGCCCTGAGGACCAACCGCTTGGCTTGCCCAACGAACAGCATAGCCATTACCGCAACCTATATCCAAAAACCAGTGATTGGGTTGAATCTCCAGTTGCTCCAGAAGCTGCTTGGAAGTGGGCCAGTGGCCTTCCTCCATTCGATCGCCCCGGCCAGCCGAAGCCCATTCATCAAAGGTCGCTTGAACGGTTTCTATAGATCCTGATTTATTTAGGGAGTCCATCCCCGGAAGCCTTTGGCTAAGGAGTAAACATTCGCATAGCCCATGGTGGTTAAGGTGTCCGCTGCCAGGGCTGAGCGGCTCCCTCCGCCACAATAGGCCACGATGACTTTGTCTTGATTCGGAATCAATTCATCCACTTCCAGTTCCAATAAACCTCTGGGAATATTAATGGCTCCCGGAAGATGGCCATATTGGAAGTCTTCAGGTTCCCGAACATCCAAAATAACCATTTCTTTGCCTTGGGCTTGCCAACGCTTTAAGTCTTCCGCCGATAGTTCATGGATGCGGCTTTTGGCTTCTGAAACCAAATCCTGAAAGGTTTTTCCACGCCATTGGGTTTGTGTCTGGCTCATACAAAATCCTCCCCATTGAATCATCTTTTATATTATCAAAGAGCATTATAAAACAATAGCTTGCTTTTACGGATTAAGCCGATTGACGGGTTCAGTCTTTTGGGTCAGTACTCTAAAGACCTTTGGGATCGCATTTTGATTTAAGTTTGGCGGGTTTCAGAACGGTTTTGAGAAGACGGATTGCGGCTTAGGCACAGGTGTATTAGACTAGGGATCACGTCATATCAAATCAATGAGGTCATCACCATGTCTGAATGGACCGTTGCAGTTCTGGGCGCCACTGGCTTAGTGGGTCAAAAAATGATTGAAATCTTGGAAGAGCGCAACTTTCCAGTGAAGACCTTGAAGCCTCTGGCAAGCCGAAGAACGGCGGGTGAGTCGATTTTATTTCAGGGAAAATCCTATCTGGTGGAAGAGGCGACCCCTGAAAGCTTTAAAGGCGTTGATATCGTTTTGTCCTCTGCCGGGGCCTCTGTCAGTGAAAAGCTTGTCCCGGATGCCGTTCGCGCTGGGGCGATTGTTATTGATAACACCAGCTTTTTCCGGCTCCATGACACGGTTCCTTTGGTGGTGGCTGGCGTCAACGATGCGGATCTCGATCAGCATCAAGGGGTGATTGCCAACCCCAACTGTTCCACAGCCCAACTGATGCCGGTCTTTAAAAAGCTCCATGAACTAGGGGGCTTAAAGCGGGTCATTGTCAGTACCTATCAGTCCGCCAGTGGGGCAGGGAAAGAAGCCATGGATGAACTTCGCCAATCTACTAAGCAGGTTGCGGATTCTGATTTTACAGAACGGGCATCACATAGCGTGTTTAGTCGCCCGTTGGCCTTTAATTTGATTCCTCAAATTGACGTGTTTATGCCGGATGGCTACACCAAGGAAGAATTTAAAGTCCTGGCTGAAACCCGTAAGATTTTGCACTTACCCGATTTAAAGCTTTCGGCGACGGCGGTTCGTGTTCCGGTTCTGATTGGCCATAGTGAAGCAGTGACCATTGATTTTGAACGACCCATTTCTCCAGAGCAGGCGATTGAAGCGTTAAAAACGGTGCCTGAAGTCAAAGTCCTGGAAAAACAGGAAGATTTCCCAACGCCTTTGGATGCTGAGGGGATTGATCCCGTCCTGGTAGGCCGTATTCGACGGGATACCTCAAACCCTGAAACCGGTTTGAATTTATGGGTGGTGGCAGACAACCTGAGAATTGGCGCTGCATTGAACGCTGTTAAACTGGCTGAGCTTGTGGCTGCAAGAGGCCTTCTTGCTAGAAATGCCAATTCTTGCGCCATCGCTGAAACCGTATAATCGTTGACAAAGGCTTAAGGAGGATTCAAGGATGCAACAGCAATTTGAACTCGCAACTGCGATTATCACCCCTTTTACCCCGGATCAAGAGGTTGATTTCTCGGCCTTGGAACGTTTGGCCCAACACTTAATCGATACCGGCTCGGATGCGATTGTGGTGAACGGCTCAACGGGAGAAAGCCCGACAACAACTGAATCTGAAAAATTTGAGATTTTAAAATGCGTTAAATCCGTGATTGGCAATCAACCGGTTAAACTCATTGCCGGAACCGGGACCAATGCGACGCGAACGACTTTGGCGTTGTCTGAAAAAGCGGCAAATCTTGGTGTTGATGCGCTTTTGGTGGTGATTCCCTATTATAACAAGCCATCGCAACAAGGCATGCTGGCTCACTTTGGTACGGTTGCTAAAGCCATAGAAGCGCCCATCATCATCTACAATATTCCAGGCCGAAGTGTGGTGAATATGCTCCCTGATACGATGGCGACCCTGGCTATGGATTATCCCCAGATCATTGGGGTCAAGCAAAGTAATCCGGATATGGATCAAGTGAGTGAAATCCGCTTAAAAGCCCCGGCCTCTTTTCAAATCTGGTCCGGGGATGATAGTTTAACCCTCCCGATGATGGCCTTGGGGGCCAGTGGTGTGGTCAGTGTGGCCGCTCATGTCGTAGGGCTTGCCATGCGCGATATGATCCAAGCGTATAAGGCCAATCAGCGGGAAAAAGCTTTGGCCCTTCACCTCAAGCTTTTAGAAATCTACCGGGGCCTGTTCTTTTTACCCAATCCCACCGTGGTTAAGGCATGCCTGGCCAAAATGGGGTTAGTCCATGAAACCCTTCGTCTTCCCTTGACCCCTATGACGCCTCAGGATTTACCCAAATTGGATCAGTTGATGGCCGCAATTCAGGCTGTTGCGCCTCAATCTGCCAGCTTGGTATAAAAGGGTTTTAGGATCTGGTTCTATTTTAGAAACGATTCCAAGAGAAAATGCCTTATGGCTATGGTTTTCCAAAATTTCCAATCGCGCCTCAAGTCAATTTGCGTGTTCGGTAAATGCATTAACTAGCAATTTCCGTGAATTTTTTGTTTTTATTTATCCACTAAGGGGTGGGAATTGATCTTTGTGCCTTTCAAAATATCCATTTCTTGTTCGGTTCCTGTGAATGCCCGATTTAGATACAATAGAGGACAAAAGTAAAGTTTGGTATTTAGCTATGTTTTTGATATACTACGTAAAATTTATCTGGGGATGCGAGGGATTTTTAACAGGGAGTACCATGTTCAGTGGATTTAGAACTTAGGCACCGTGCGCAGATGTCATCTTTGGGAGAGCAAAAGTTCGATTTGGAAGCACTGATTCGTCAAGTATTAGCCAAAGATGCACTCATCACCGATCGGATACAGGCTGCAAGTATTTTGGCAGAAAGCATTGATGAGCCAAAAGCCTTGCATTCTCTTTTAACTGTTTTGCTCCATGATACCGATGCCCGTTTAATCATGCATATTGTCGGCTTATTGGCCAGAAAACGTGTGTATAGCGCGGTTATGCCCTTGGTGGATATCGTTCTGTGTACGGGACAAACGGCCATTGAGCAACATGACAAACAGTTCTCTAAAAGCGATGTGGGCCTCAGGGTGAGAATCGCTGCAGTTCAAGCCTTAGGTCGTATGGGAGATGAGCGGGCTATTGTGCCTCTGATGAGCCTTTTGGGAAATCAGGGTGAAAATTACCGGCTTCGTTTAGCGGCTGCTGAAAGCCTGGGGCGGCTTGGAGATACCCAAGCGTTGAATCCGCTCTTGAATATCGTGAATGATGAGCAGGAATCCAGTCTGTACCTGAAGGAATCGGCGGTGAAGGCCTTGGGAATGTTGGGTGATATCCGGGCTTTAGATCCGTTACTGGAAATGTTTGAGGCCCAAAAGGGCATTAAAAATAAATTTAATTTTCTGAAAGAACAAATTGTTGAGGCCCTTGGGCGTTTGGGGTCTAATCATAATCGGGCGATGAGTGCCCTGTTGGATTCCTTGGAGGATGATGCTTCCTCTATCAGGCTTTCTGCCGTTGAATCGTTATCGGCGATTGGAGACGCCAAATCCATTCCTGCATTGAAATCGCGCCTCTTTGATACCGATGATGATGTGGCTGTGGCTGCTGCCTCGGCCTTATATCAATTGGGGGGAGAAGTTCTTATCAGGGACATCTTACAGGAGCTTGAGAACTTGCCCCAATTTATCAGAGAGGAGCTTGAAAGTTATGTTCCGTAAGGATAAAGCGGTAGTTCTTTTGTCAGGAGGCTTGGATTCGGTGGTTTCCTTGGCGATTGCCATACAGGAAATGGAGATTGTCATGGCCTTGACCTTTAACTACGGTCAACGGGCGTATGGAAAAGAAATTCGGGCATCCCGGCAAATTGCCGACTATTACCGGGTGCCTCATCAGGTCATTCCCTTGCCTTGGTTTAGTGGATTGCTGCCAAAAGCCCTTCATTTTGCTCAGGAGGCTTCTGATCGGGGTATGTCGAACCCATGGGGGACTGCTTCGATCAAGGATGAGCATTTCTTAGAGGCTAAACCTGTTTGGGTTCCCAATCGAAATGGGGTTTTTCTCAATATTGCCGCTTCTTTTGCAGAAGCCCATGAGGCAAGCCATATTATTTTTGGCGCCAATGCTGAAGAAGGAGAGGCTTTTCCCGATAATACCCCCGATTTTCAAGCTGCGATTAACCAATCATTCCAGTTCTCAACCCTCAATCATCCCCAGGTCCTTAGTCCTGTTGGTGATTTAAACAAATCTGAGATTATGGACCAGGCCTTAGCGTTAAAAGTACCTCTGGATTTGATTTGGAGCTGCTATAACGATGGCATGACCCAATGCGGTACATGTCCCTCCTGCTATCGCTTGAAACAGGCCATTGGAAAAGCAGATTCAGCCGCCTTGTTGGAAGGCAAGCTGTCCTTTACGCATTAAGCTTGATTGTATACTAGATGGGCGCTTTCACTTGCGTCTGGATCACAGGTTCTCCGGCGAGATAGACCTCATGAATACTCAGGTCTGACTTGTTCCAAAGCACCAGATCCGCCATGGCATTGGGGGCAATTTGGCCAAATAGCGGAGACTCGCCTAAATAATTGGCAGGGTGTGTTGTTGCCAGTTG
>JANWKX010000009.1 GCA_025451145.1 Vampirovibrionales bacterium | reverse complement strand
TAGCTGATGGTGGCATCCATATTTTAGATAATAATGCTGCTCTTTATGGCCATGATTACCTGATCACCAATGACAGATTTGGAAGCGATCTGGACGCCTATAACAGAATCACCGGGCGTTATGATGAGCGCAAACACCAGATTGAACATCGGCATGCAGCCCACCTGGAATCCCCAGGATATCTTAAAACTCTTGATGAGGCTCGTGAACATGGAACTTCCTTTCCCTATGCAATGAGTACGTATATGGATCTTAGAGAAGATCTTCACCAGGAAGATGTGGATTGCGCCAGAGACGTAAAGGATCAAGTATTATCCCACTTAGATGGAACTCCCAAGGTCAATGGGACGATTGTATTTGAGGGCACTACAACCGGAGAGCCATTGAAAGCCACTTTAAACTTTCAGGCCTAGTTTAAGACCCAGTCATTTTTGGTCTCCTCATCTTTGAGTTTACCTGGCTAAACCCAAGGTATCAGACCAACGCCTACCCATTTTGAGACAAACCGGCATTTGTGCTAAAATCCTGGTATTAAAGCAGTGTGCCGGTTTCTTTCTTTTTCTGTGCACCTGCTCAAGTTTTGGGGGAGGCCCTACCCTCACTTGAATGGTTTTCATCGGCAAGGGACAGAAAGCGTGAAAGTAATCGTATGTTAGAGAGCACTATTCCTGTGACACAATCCTCCTATGATGCAGAAAATATCAGGGTTCTTGAGGGGTTAGAGGCTGTTCGCCTTCGTCCTGGCATGTATATCGGGTCTACCAGCCAAAGAGGGCTTCATCACCTGGTCTATGAAATTGTCGATAACTCTGTGGATGAGGCTTTGGCCGGATTTTGTGACACCATTAACGTCACCATTCATGAAGATAATAGTGTCACGGTACAAGACAATGGCCGTGGAATTCCCGTTGCCATTAAACAGGATAGCGGAAAATCAGCCCTTGAGATTGTTCACACAGTTTTACACGCTGGTGGAAAGTTTGGAGACGGTGGCTATAAGGTTTCTGGCGGTTTGCACGGCGTTGGCGCCTCTGTCGTAAATGCTTTAAGTGAAAAAATGGTGGTTGAAGTTCGCCGGGATGGTGCCGTTTGGCATCAATCCTATGTACGGGGCGTACCCTCGAATGACGTGGAAAAAACGGGTGAAAGTTCCATGAATGGAACCAAGACCACGTTTTGGCCTGATGCTGAAATCTTCCAGGAAACCACTGAAATTGACAGCGATGTCATCAGTGCACGCCTTCGGGAAATGGCCTTTTTAAATAAAGGGCTGCGAATTGTTTTCAAGGATGAGAAGACTGAAAAAGAAGAAGAAGTCTACCAGTATGAAGGTGGTATTGGGAGTTATGTCGCCTATTTAAACGAAAACAAGACCGTATTGTTTGATCCGCCTTTTTATATCGACAAAACCATGGACAATGTTGCCGTTGAAGTTGCGATTCAATACACGGATTCCTACAGTGAAGCGGTCCTCACCTTTGCCAACAACATCAACACCCACCACGGTGGCACCCATTTGACAGGATTTAGAAACGCTTTAACACGGGTTGTGAACGATTACGCCCGTAAAAATACGATTTTGAAAGACAGTGATGCCAATCTCTCCGGAGAAGATGTTCGGGAAGGCTTGACGGCCATTATCAGTGTCAAGGTTCCCAACCCCGAGTTTGAAGGCCAGACCAAGGAAAAGCTGGGGAATAGTGAAATTCAAGGCATTGTTCAACAAGTCATGTTTGAAATGCTGATGGAATGGATGGAATTCAACCCGAAATCAGCAAAGACCTTGGTTCAAAAAGCGGTTCAGGCTTCACAAGCCAGAGAAGCCGCCCGAAAAGCACGAGAACTGACCCGCCGTAAATCTGTCCTTGAAAATTCCACCTTGCCTGGCAAACTTGCAGATTGTAGTAATCGTGACCCAGAGCGCTGCGAAATCTATATTGTCGAAGGCGATTCGGCTGGTGGTAGCGCAAAACAAGGACGGAACCGGGAATTTCAAGCCATCTTGCCGCTTCGAGGCAAAATCCTCAATGTAGAGCGGGCGCGGTTGGATAAAATCTACAACAACCAGGAGATTCAAAACCTAATCCAGGCCTTAGGGATTAGCATTTCTCGTAATGAAGAGGAGTTTGATCTCACCAGGCTTCGCTATCACAAGATTATCATTATGACTGACGCTGATGTGGATGGGGCCCATATTCGAACCTTGCTTCTGACCTTTTTCTTCCGATATGCTCGTCCATTGATTGAAAATGGGTATATCTATATCGCTCAGCCGCCGCTTTACAAGGTCACCGTTGGTAGAGAAGAGCGTTATTTATACAATGAAAAGGCTTTGGATCAGATGCTTCAAGAGCGAGGTCTTGAAAAACTGATGCTCCTCAGTGTTTCCCGGGCCCACTCTGTTGCAGGCGATGATTTAAAACAGGTTCTGAGTAACCTGGCCAAATTCTACGGCGCAAAACGATACCCTGGTCTTGCCCGTTTGCCAGAGCCACTCCTGTTTCACCTGATCCAAAACAAGATTGATGCCTCTCAGTTGACCACCATGGAAGATATTGAGCGACTGAAATCACTGTTTGAAACCCAATTTCCAACATATCAATATCGCATTGAACAGGATGCAGAAACGGCTAAAGTCACCTTATTCGTCAAAGAGCTGATTCGGACGGAGTATGGTGAAGAAGTTCCCCGAACAGGAACCCTGAATGCCGATTTACTGGATAGCCTGGAATATGAACGCCTGTTGAATCTGTATCCTGATGTCATGGATTATTTGTCGGAAGGCACTGAAAATGGCCTGCAACTTGTGGTTTCAAACAAAGAGCAGATTGAGATCAAGACCTATGAGGCACTAAGGGCCTATGTTGAAACAGCCGGGAAAAAAGGCGTTAGTCTTCAACGCTTTAAAGGGCTTGGCGAAATGATGCCGGTTCAACTGTGGGAAACCACCATGAACCCGGAAACCAGGACTTTACTCTGCGTTGAGATTGAAGATGCCGCTCAATCCGATAGAATGTTTGATATCCTGATGGGTGAACGGGTTGAGCCTCGACGAAACTTCATTGAAGCCAATGCCCAGTATGTAAAAAATCTGGATATTTAATCTAGCTTCAAAGTATTATTGATGACTTTCCTTAGAACGCATGTTCTCACGGGCATGTAATTGTTGTGGATGACTTTTGATCGTTGTTCAAAAACACTATACTGTTGGATTGCAGAAATATCCCAAATGTAGAGCGAATCTACCTAAACTGAGCAGTATAATTGAATGTCTAGAAAATTGCATAGACCATGAAAACGCAAAATAGTCATCATAATATCGCCTCTGAGCCTTCAGAATGGCCCGATTCCATTCTGAATGGTACTGAGATGGCTAGGCGAATTTATGAGCATGATTGGTCAACAACCTCAATCGGGGCAATTAATACTTGGCCTCAAAGTCTTCGCGTATTAGTGAAAACAATCCTTTCATGTTCGCTGCCAATGTCCATTGTCTGGGGGCCAGACTATGTTCCAATCTATAATGATGCCTATATTCCCATTGCCGGGGCAACCCATCCAGGTCGGTTGGGCAGGCCTACTCAGGAGAATTGGAGCGAAATTTGGGAGGATATTCTAAAACCGATTATCCAAAAAGTCCAGACAACCGGAAAAGCAATTGTACTGGAGGATAAATTTTTTCCGCTCTGTCGCTTTGGATTTATTGAGGAGGTCTATGGAATTGCTTCATATTCCCCATTATTTGATGATCACGGAAAAATATCCGGTATTTTGCATGTGATTACAGAAACAACCAGTAAGGTGCTTGGAGAACGGAGGCTGGGCTTACTACAGGAGTTAAGCCGTCGCACATCCGAAGGTCGAAGTGTTAAAGAAGCTTGCCAAATTGTATCGGATATCTTGAAAAAGGATCCTAAAGATATTCCGTTTGCACTCATTTATAAGCTCGATTCTGAAAAGAAACATGCCCGACTGGTTGCCACATCCAATATTCCGTTTAATACCTCTCTAAGCCCTACGGTAATAGACTTATCACAATCCGATGCTCAAAATGCCTGGCCCATCAACCAAGTCATGGCATCAGGAATCCAACAACTCGATGATTTTGAAGCACGATTTGGAATATTATCGGGAAATCCTTGGCCAGAACCCGTCCAAAAGGCCTTAATCCTTCCGATTGTTTCTCAAACCCATCCAGCACTGCTCGGCTTTCTCATCGCAGGAATTAGCCCACGTCTACAATTAGATGAACATTACCGAGAATTTCTAAGTTCATTAACAACACAGATAGCAACTGCCATTTCAAACGCACAAGCCTATGAAGAAGAACTGCGATCAAAAATGCTGACTGAAGCAAGGTTTAAGCGCATTTTTGAATCCAATATGATTGGCATTACGTTTGCAAATTATATCAATGGCGAAATTATTGATGCGAATGACGCATTTTTAAAAATGATCGGTTATAGCCGAGAAGAATTGGATTCTCAAAAGATTTCCTGGAAAGCCATAACACCATCAGAATATCTCCCTATAAATGAAATAGCCCTTCAAGAACTTCTTGCCAATGGAATCTCCAACCCCTATGAAAAGCAATATATTCACAAAGATGGTCATCCCATTGATGTCATGCTCGGTTTAGCAGTTTTAGAGCCAGAAAAACAAACAGCCGTGGCCTTTGTGCTTGATATTTCAAAACGAAAAAAATTGGAACGGGAAAAACAAGAAACTCTGGATTGGGAAAGAGGGAAGCGAAAGATTTTAGAATCGCTCAGTAAAACCATGGATCTGAGCGACATTTTACACATGGGTGCGCAGCAAATCGGCCGCTGTTTCGATGTCGATAGATGTATGGTGTATCTGTATAATAAAACACTTTCAGATCAATCACACCAAAGACTGCTTGGTTCATTTTATGGACAATATGTTCGTTCTCCGGATCTTCTGCCGGTGGCCATGGAAGATATTCCCTTAAATCTGCTCAATAAACTAATCCTACATAAAGATAGCCGCTTTCCGAGCGTTATTCAGAAATTTTCTTCCCCTGCGGATTTTCCGGATTTTTATCTCGAATACGCCCAAAAATATCAGGTTCAATCGGTTTTGGCCTTGGAAATTACCTACCAGGATATTGCCTACGGAATATTGGTACTTCATCAGTGTTCCAGTAGCCGCGCGTGGGAAGATAAGGAAATCGAGCAACTACAAGATATCGCAACCTATTTGGGAGTGGCATTTTACCAGGCAGATTTATTTCAAAAAGAACTGGAAGCAAGAATAGAGGCTGAACTCGCGAACCAAAAGAAAAGTGAGTTTTTAACAACAGTGACTCATGAATTACGTACGCCTTTAAGCAGTATCATTGGATACTCGGAGATGCTTGAGGGCGAATATGGCGGCCCTTTAAGCGAAAAACAAACCAAATATACCCATAATATTCTAAGTAGCAGCCAGCATTTATTGTCACTGGTGGATGATCTATTGGATGTTGCATCCATGGATACCGGGAATATAACCATTTCACCCACAATCGTTGATTTAGCGCCCATTATCGAGGATTTAAAAACGGCATTTACGAAAATGGCCTCCGACAAACAAGTCTCATTACAATTTGAAATCGCCCCGGGTCTGGCTCAGATTTATAGTGATCCAATGCGTTTTAAACAGATTTTATATCACCTGATTAGCAATGGGATTAAATTCAATCATAAAGGTGGTCGTGTGGACATTCACCTCTCCATCACTCAGGATCACCAATGGTTGATTTGCCAAATTCATGACACGGGCATTGGAATCCCGCAGGGCAAAATTTCAGAATTGTTCAAACCATTCTCAAGACTTGATACGAGTTATGCCAGGCGAACTGAGGGAACCGGCCTGGGGCTTGTATTAACCAAGTATCTGATAGAACGTCAAGGAGGGCATATTATTATGGAAAGCCAGGAAGGGGTCGGTTCGACATTTACCTTTTACCTCCCGATGAAGTCCCTTTACAACTCAACCTCGTCCAAAATCGCAGGGTAGAAGCGAACCGAAGTATTGACAAATAGAAATGTATTTTAAAATTAAAATGGGTAAAGGGCAAAGCCCTTTAATTGAAATAGGGAGGGGAGTTTGAGGGGAGGGAACGGACCCTCAATACAAATAGAATGTATCCCTTTGTCAATATACCAAAACCTTGATAACAAATATCCTTAATGACTTTTCCCAAACCTAATTTCTTCTCCACTTTAAATAAAACCATGCTTTCTAAAGCATAGTGACTTTAGTCGAGGACTCTCATTTTATCCATCATCCCAGTTTGCTATAATTGCCTTGGGAACACTGCATGATCACACATGATTGCGTGATTTAGAGAGGCACACTGCGAGAGTTACCATGAGTTTACCTCCTGTCCAAAAGTACATCCTCTACTGCATGGGGTTCGGCTATTTTGACAAACGCCGCTATGACAACGACATGGAGCATGAACGGGCCGTTAACTGGGTGCTTCAGTACAAAATTGACCAAATGATGAAATCCGCCCAATTGTCCATGCTTCATCCCGAGTTAGAGCATCCGCCAGAGTTGCCTCAATTGCAGCAATTACCAAGACCTATCCGAGTTGTTATCCAATTGATCTTGAATCCCTTTCAGCAATTGGCTCATTTTGTCACGCAGATCCCCCAAGCACTCACGCAAGCAGTGGCAAATCTCATGAATCCGCTACTTGAAAGTGTCGAGGCGACCCTTGGCAAGCTGATTACCTTTTTCTTCGGCGCCAAAAAAGGCAAAACCGAAACTGAAAAAGACAATCGGGAGCGGGATGATTTTTCAGAGACCGATCTATTTACCCGATTTGTGACCCATGAATCTTCTCCGGGCGGCCAAGATACGCCAGGTTAGGCGTGATTTATTACCCATCATTGCCATTTTTGCTCATGGGTGGCTTATGACTTAGGCGGGTAAGTAGATATCCCAATAACCCAACAGAAGGCGACACCAGGAAGAGGGGTAACCAAAGCCATGGCCTGATGGGATGATCTTGTCGCCAGCTATCCCAGAGCATCCATAGAAATATCAGAAACGCGCAGGTACCAAAATCAATGATCGTGACTTGATACAGCGGATCATGAAAGACCTGATGCCAAAAATTAAAATGAGTGCCCCAAAATCCCCCTTGCGCCTTAAGCCATCGCAGGGAGAAGGGAATCTCAAGCCCCACAAACACCAGCGTTAGGAGAATAACAAGGCGCTTTGAATGTCTCTCGACCCATGTCATCCAAGCGGACATCATGCGGGCGTTAAGCAATCCGTAGTGTCAAACATTTGGAAGAGCCGCCGGCTTTCAGAAACTCACTCAAATCCACCTGGATGACATTGAAGCCCTTCTCAGACAAGGTTTCTGCCAAACGATGGGAGCCTTGGTTGAAAATCACGGTGTCGTTGATATTGACGGCATTACAGGCAAATCGACTCGCCTCCTCAGGTGTGACCGGAATCAGCTTTTCCTGGGGGATATTGGACTCAATCACCTTGAGGCCGTATTCATCAAAGGCTTGAGGGTAATAAATAAAATAATCGTTATAGAGCGGGCAGATACAGACATCAATATGGTAAAAGCGTGGATCGATCAGCTCCATGGACAGGACCGGCAAACC
>JANWKX010000008.1 GCA_025451145.1 Vampirovibrionales bacterium | reverse complement strand
TTGGTGACATCCACACAAAATAGCCTGGTTCAGATTTATCAGGCTTTAGGCGTCACGGAGACGACCCTCCCCATTCCTCAAAATGTTGCACAACCGCAAAGTATTCCGCTGTACGAAATCGAGAAGATGCAACCTCCAATGTTCCGGCAAGTTAGCTGTAAAACCCAGCTAAAACGGAAAAAGCGACGTTTAGGCTTTGGGATTAGCCCTCTTGAAAGTCGATTATCAAAACGGTCTTGGGGTTGGCAAAATCGGCAAATCTAGCCTTTTGATCAGAAGATTTTACGTAAATTTACTTTATTTTTGAGGTGGGCGACCTTATCATACTGATAGCAAGACCGTTTTGTTTGATGAGGGAGGCGCTTAATGCATACACTTGAAGCACCAGCCATTACTGTTTTGGATCATGGGTTTATCGAGCTGATTGATGCTTTAGGCTCGGATTTAACCGTTGTCAATGCGGCGCGTGTCTCTTTCGGGAAACGAAAAACAGAAATGTCTGAAGGGGATAAAAAACTCATTCGCTATCTTGCAGAGCATCAGCACTGGAGCCCTTTTCGGCATGTTCAAATCCAATTCCACTGTAAAGTGCCTGAATTTGTCGCCCGACAGTGGTACAAGCATGTGGTGGGGATTGCCTACTCCGAGGGGCAAAGTATTGATCATGCCTGGAATGAAATCAGCTTACGCTACGTCAATGCCTCAGAATTTGAATTTTACACCCCTCAAGGGTTCCGTAAGCAATCAGAAGACAATAAACAAGCCTCAACGGATGAATTGTTAGAAGATCCGGGAGATCTGTTGAAAGCCAGATACGAAGCCCATTGCCGTTCTGCCTTTGAACTATACGATGACCTGGTAAATGCCGGCGTTGCTAAAGAGCAAGCCAGAGGCGTTCTACCCTTAAGCCTTTACACTGAATTTTACTGGACAGCCTCTCTTCAAGCGATTGTCAACTTTATCAAGCTTCGCAAGCACCCGGGGGCTCAGTACGAAATTCGGGAATACGCCAATGCCGTTGAATCCTTAACCCAAAAAGTGGTTCCCATTGCATACCAATCCCTCATGGGAAGCGGACAACTCGGTTAAGCAATCCGTTGGTTGGCTTCTGGTTTTTGTAACAGTGGCCAAGAAGACCAATCCATTATTTTTGTCATATTTGTAAAGTTTTTGGAAGCCTTTTTTCAAATTTTACTTCCCATGATTCAACATGGGCGGTATAACCATGATTAAACTCTAACTCTCTATCCTTTGTTGCCCTTTAGCAGCTATGCTAAAGGTTTTTTTTTCGCTGCCTCATGGAAACTTCATGAGGGCAAGGATTTCAGCATAGCCTGCTTGTAAGAACCATGACAGGCAAAGACATTCGAGAATCCATTAAGGCAAACCCCATGGTCGCCATGAAGATTTCAGTGAACTGACATCAGCCAGGTCGTCACCCATCGGATGAGGACCATGCCCACCCAAACCGAACAAATGCCTAGTAATACAGATGAAATGGCATACGTTGCGGCCAAAGCCGGTTCACCATTCTTCCAGAGATACACCGTATCCAGTCCAAACGCCGAAAAAGTCGTAAATCCACCGAGAACACCGGTCATTAGAAATATGCGCAGATCCGAAGGGGCTGATACTTTAATGAACAACTCGCCCAAGATGCCGACCACCAAGCATCCAAGGAGGTTAACCGCAAAGGTCCCGTAGGGGAAGGTTAACCCAAAATGCTGTTGGACCTGGCCAGAGAGCAGAAACCGACAGACTGTCCCAAGCCCGCCACCAAACCATAAAATCAGCAAACGAATCAGCACAGTTCGATAAACGATTAAACGCTATGCTTCCAGAAGGCCTCTGTGGAGAAATTCATGGGTTTGGGTTGCTCTGTGGAAATCGAGACATTATTGGGGGTAAAGATAAACACCCCATCGCCAATACGCTGCTGATTGCCATCAATGGCGTGGGTTGCCCCGGACAAGAAATCCACAACCCGTTGAGATTGGGCAGTGTCTAATAAATGAAGGTTCAAAATGACGGATTTTTTAGCGCGTAAATGCTCAACAATCTCCAAGGATTCTTCAAAGGCTTTGGGTTCCAATACAATCACTTGTGTGCTTTGAACACCAGGATGTTCAACCACTTTCAAACTTTTTGATCTGCGACTGTTTCGATCTAACATAGGCTCTTCTATCGTGTGATGAGGTTGGTAAAGCGGCCGTTCGGACTCGAATTCTTCGTCGATGCTGTAAACATCTTCTTCGTAATCATCGCCCGTAACCCAGCTTTTAACGCGATTCATAAAACCACTCATGGATGATATGCAACCTCCTCTTTTCTATCCGATGTGCTCTTTAACTCTTAAAAACAGATGAAGGACCAAAGATACGAGTCCCTAACCTAACCATTGTAGCACCACATTCAATTCCGTGGTGAAAATCTTGACTCATGCCCATTGAAAGCTCTGGAAGCGGATGGCCAAAAGCCTCAACCAGTTTATCCCGAAAGTCTTTCAGCGCACAAAACGTCCCTTTGATTTGTGGCACATCATCGGTATGGGGGCCAATCGTCATTAACCCCTGAATTAAAAGGCCTTTTTGCGACAATAATAGTGGATAATCCCTTAAAAGGTCTTCTTCCAAGAATCCGGTTTTCTGAGGCTCCCGAGTCAGGTTTAATTGCAGCAGCACTGGCTGAATTTGTCCCGCTTCCAGATTAAGGCGAGATAGTTGTTGGGCCAATGCCAAACTATCTATCGAGTGAATCAACCAAAAACGATTGAATAAAGTCTTTTTGACTTTATTCTTTTGAAGATGCCCTAAAAAATGCCAACGTATCTCTTGAAAAATCTCAGGGGGAATCTGCTTTTGCTTTTCATCCACATCCTGGATTTTATTCTCGCCAAAATCACGAATTCCGGCCTCATAGGCTTCTATCATTTGAGGAACAGAAGCATATTTTGAAACGGCAATCAGGCGTACATGACCATCGGCGGGTAGCTCCTCTCGCAGGGATTCCACATTGGCTTGAATGGACATCGCCAAACCTCCGACCCTCCGTCTGGTAAACCTTGGATTATCGCCCGACAAAAAGCCCAATGAGGGTTAAAAGGCTTAACAGGAGCATTAGCCCTGAGGGCATAAAGGCCTTGGTTTTGACCAATCTCATAAGAAAAACCGCCGTCAACATCGCTGTCAGGATCAATAGGGCTAAATGTCCCCACATTGCGCCATTGAGTAGCGCAAATGCCGAAATCAGAACGAGCAGCCCGAAACTGACTCCCATCATGAGTGAAACTTTGCTTCCAGCCTTCTTAAATCCCATATAGCCACCAAAAATAACCAAAACCCCGTAAATCAGCGCCATGTATGCCATGAGTGACTCCTTCTCATCCGATAGACAGAGGTCATTGTAGCACCAACAGAACATACCGATGACACGATTTCTCAACCCCCTGATCTGGGTAAGGTCTTATTCAGCGTGTCGGGCTTACGGATCTTCAAACGGCTGGGTCACCAGTTGCCCCCCTTCTTGGAGGGATTGAACCAATTCCTCTACCCGGCCTTTGGCCTGGGTTAACTGAGACTGGCAAATTTTGACATGATGAACCCCTTGCTCAAACAGAGATAAGGCCTCCTCCAACGAAGGCGCTCCCTGTCGAAGCTGCCCAAGTACAGCCTCCAAGGCCTGAAAAGATTGCGTAAAATTGGGTTTTTCATCGATTTCCGACATTATCATGATGCTTTCACCTCGCATGGTCGTTGTCCATCTTGAAACTGTAGTTGAATCTGATCGCCTGGATGCAGGTCCGCTGCTGATTTGGCTAATGTTCCATCCGGCTTGCTCACAAGAGCATAGCCCCGGCTTAAGGTATCCAAAGGGTTATAAGCATTCAGTTCCGCTATGGCCTTTGCCAAACCTTGATCTTGAGTCAAAAGATACTGCTCTATAACGCCCAATAACCGTTCCTGATTCATTCCCAAAGCCTGCTCTAAACGATGAAGCCTCTCCTGTTGGCCTTGAATCAGCTCGGTGCAAATCCCATCAAACTGTTGCTCAAGGCGCAGGAAAATATGCGCGATGGCTTCAATAAGGCCTTGTTCTCGCAATTGAAGATCCAAGCGCAATGCCTCGACATCAGGCACTACATATTCGGCGGCAGCTGTCGGGGTCGAAGCCGAATAATCCGAAGCTGCATCGGCCAGAGAATAATCCGGCTCATGGCCAATGCCTGTAACGATTGGTGTGCGAGAGTGAAAAACAGCCTTCACCACCGGTTCTTCACTAAAACAGAATAAATCCTCAAAGGATCCGCCGCCTCGGGCCACAATCAAGACATCTAAGCCATACTCAGGTCGATTGAGTGCTTCAATGGCATGGGCAATCTCTTGGGCAGCGCCTTCGCCTTGTACCTTAACCGGAAAGAGGAGAACATCGACCGAAGGGTTTTTTCGTCGAATCACCCTGAGCATGTCATGAATCACGGCCCCGGTTTTGGCCGTGACAATTCCGATTTTTTTGGGAAAAGCCGGAATGGGTTTCTTGTATTCCTCCAGAAAAAAGCCTTCTGTCTCAAGCCTGGCCTTCAGTTGCTGAAAAGCCAATTGTAATGACCCGACACCAATGGGCTCAATCTTTTGACCAACGATAGAATAGGTGCCATTGGGGGCATAAATTTCAAGTTGGCCGGATAAGAAAACCGCCATGCCATCTTCCAGCTTAAAGGGAATCCTTTGCATCAAGCTGGCCCAAAGAACCCCTTTCACAGCCGCCTTATCATCCTTCAAGGTAAAGTAACAATGCCCTCTTGAGGAAACACTCACATTGGACAGCTCCCCTTGAACGGTCAAAGAACGTCCCAAAATACCATCTGACGCAATGAGATCCGCCAGATAAACGGTTAAGTCTGAAACCGTCCAACAAGAAGGCGCCTCAGCTATTGGAAGTTCTTCAGACAAAGGCTCTTGGGTAATATCCGATAAAACATTCTCTTCCTCAGAAGTTGATGGCTCAGTTGCCTGAAATAATAAGGTTTGCTGAAGAAATTCTGAACGTGAAGAATCCATCGGAAAGCCCTTTTTACGGAATGCTTCCATTATAAAGGGATCCACTGAACTTTTGGATGGATTAATCTCCGGTGTGGGTGTAGAGCATCTTGGCCAAAGCCGTTTTCCAAACCTTGAGCTTGGATGAAATCATATCAATGAGCACTGGTACGGTAAACGGGATATCGTCTAAATCCGCATTGCGCCAACGAAAACTATCGCCCCAGTTTTCCTCTTCTTGTTCCGGGTATTGGCCAAAGTACATACCGCCCTGACCATTCCCGCCACCATCCTGTTTGGAGGAGGTTTGTAAAGGTGAGGCCTGAAGTCCACGGGGTCCTTGAATGTTACTCATGGCGTTTCATCTCCTTGGGTAAAGCCATTTCAAGTCAATTCACAGAAAACCAGCCCGGTTAAAACGAAAGTTCAGAAACCATTATATCGTATCATGCGCCAATAAAAACAAATCCATGCCAAAAATTGCATGAAGAGACTATTTCTAGCATAATGAGTTCTTAAAAATAACGTGTGAAAATAGAGCTAAGGCCTTATAACGCCTTAAAGCGATTAGCTGCTTAGGCATGCTACCCTATAAATTCCGGTTATAATCACATAGACTTAAAAAAGCTTCCATTAGTGTCCTTTCTTCGGGATATCTCTTATAATATTCTCATCGACCATATGGTCCTCTACAGCCCAACCCTTATAGAATAGGTAACCATATCCGAAATGACCTTTCTCGATTCTCTTCTTAACCATAGCCTTGGCTCACACTCACTATTGGTCCTACTCATCGCCTTTGTCGGTGGCATTGCCAGTTCGGTTTTACCCTGCACCATTGCCATGCTTCCGGTCTTGATTGGCTATATTGGCGGATACAGCTATGATTCCAAATGGGATGTGTTTCGTCAGGCCGCCCTGTTTATTATTGGTTTAGCGGTGGTCATGTCAGTCTTGGGGGTTTTGGCAGGGATACTGGGTGTGGCCTTTGGAAGCCTGATTGGTAGCGCCTGGTACTACGTCATTGGCGGCCTTTCAATCCTTATGGCTTTAAACCTGTTGGGGATCTTGCATATCCCCATGCCTCAACTCATCAGTAAGCTGCCCGAAAGCAACACCGGAAAAATACTGGCTCCCTTTCTTCTTGGAGCAGCCTTTGGGCTTACGGCATCACCGTGTGGCACACCTTTCTTAGCCGCCATTTTAGCCTTTATCAGCCGAGAAAAAAATATTTTTCTCGGAGGGGCGGCCCTTTTCTGCTATGCCTTAGGCCAAGGCGCATTGCTCTTGATTGTGGGTCTGTGTACAGGATTACTGAAGCATATGGCGATGATGAGGCACGTTGGCAACATCATCACCAAGCTGAGTGCTACCCTTTTCATTATCTTTGGTGGCATGCTTATTGCCATCGGGGCTGGGGCCTATCCTCAAATCTTGGCCTTTTTACACGTTCTCCCCACGCCGTAAAGAAGGGCTATCCCCACCAGCTCTTAGGTTCAGGTCGGGATTCTCGGTTCAAACGTCTTAAGAAAGCTCCCTGCCAAAACCGTAGTAACGCCGCATGCACCGTTTGTAAAACGTTTGCCAGATACTGATTCCATTCCAGCTTTCGATTGGCCTCAACCTGGGGCAAAAAGACTGGCGATAATCCAGGATCAAAAACTGCTATGGCGGGTGCAACTCCTTGAGGTTGACTGAAACGACCTTGCCCAAAACGTTTTGAAGAATCCTGGGATCCTCTAGATTGACAAGGATTGGGTAATTGGGAGGCAGAACGCGCCAAAATTTGCTCACGAATTGCCTGAGATGCAGCCACACTCCACATGAAACAAGCCTCACTTTAAATAGCAACTATTTAAAATCAAGTTGCTTCTTATTTTATCAAATTGAGGCAACTGCTGTAAAGTAAACAACTGGGTTAGGGTTCATAAAAGCTGCCATTGCCCTGGCCCTGGCCTTGACCTTGGACTTGACCTTGGCCCTGATCTTGTCCTTGATAGTATCCAGGTTGAGGCCCGCCGCCATTACCATATCCGCCGCCACCGTTATAGGGATTTTGTTGAGGATATTGATTGTACTGATTGTATTGATTGGGCGGCATTTGTTGAGGATAACTGTTATAGCCTCCCGGCTGCCCATAAGAATAGGAATCATAGCCTTGGTTTTGACGAAATCGATTTGAGAAATAGCCATAGCCACCACCAACCCCACCACCCATGAGTGCGCCTTTCCAAATGGCGCTGCCTCGATTACTGCCGTTTGAGGTCATCCCACCCATTAAGGCGCCAAATCCAGATCCCATAATGGCATCTTTGACGATAGGATGATTCTGCATCATACTTCCAACCCCATACCCCCCATAACCAGGGCCATAGTTATTGTAATAAGGCTGATACTGGGCTTGGGCAGGAAAAGTAAAGCAGATACACAATGCACTGAGTAACCAAAAGAATGCTGCGCGCTGAAACCACATGGGACGATCTCCTAACTCGTTCTATGAATAGATGTCGGATCATCTGAAGGAGCATTGAGAACTTCAGGTGAATTTGTAAAGATTCTTAATAAATTTAAACGTCGCCCCAAAAGCTGATGCGGGGGTTTGAGACCCAAGCCCCTTTGACTTACTCTAGAGATGATAGAAACGCTCAAACACAGAGAACCCTACTGATTATGCTGACCCACCCTCAAAGTACCCCCTCCTCGCTGGCTTATGCGTACGATCCTGAAGCCTTCAGAGTACAAGGTCATGCCCTGATTGATCAGGTGGCCAACGCCTTGCAAAAATCACTGCAGCAAGAAGGGCCTGTTCTTCCCAATATTTTACCCGATGCAAAGCTGGCTCAATGGACACAAGATTTTTGCAGAACGGGACAAGCCGATTTTAAGACCCTGGTTCAATCTGTCCTGGATGAATCCAACCATTTGCATCATCCCGGCTACGTCGGGCACCAGGTTTCTGCCCCTTTACCAATGGCCGCCTTATGTGACATGGTGGGCTCGCTTCTCAATAACGGCACTGCCGTATATGAAATGGGGCCCGTCACATCGGCCATGGAGAAAATCCTGATTCAATGGATGGCCGAACAAATTGGCTATGCCCCTGGGGCTGATGGGTTTTTCACGTCTGGCGGCACCTTGGGGAATTTGACGGCTCTGTTGGCTGCCCGCCAAGCCAAAGCGGGCTATGATCTCTGGCATGAAGGGTCCCGTGCTGATGAACCCCTCTCCATTTTGGTGACAGGTCAATCCCATTACTCCATGAAACGAGCCGTTCAAATCATGGGATGGGGTGAAAACGGGGTCATTCCTGTCCCCATTGACGGCCAGTTCAAAATGGATATCAAGGCCTTAGACCTAACTTATCAGAAGGCACACGCTCAAGGCCGAAAAGTGATTGCGGTGGTCGGACAAGCTTGTTCCACAGCCACTGGCGCCTATGACCCCTTATCCGCCATTGCCGATTTCTGCGAGCAACATAACCTTTGGTTCCATGTAGACGGGGCTCATGGAGCTTCTGCCTTATTGAGTCAACGGTATAAGCATTTACTGGAAGGCGTTAACCGGGCAGATTCGATTATCTGGGACGCCCACAAAATGATGATGATGCCAGCCCTGGTGACAGCCGTTATCTTTAAGAATCGCTCCGATTCTTATCAATCCTTTTCCCAAAAGGCCTCTTATCTCTTAAATGGCCAACCGGAAGAGGAATGGTTTAATCTGGCCCACCGCACCTTTGAATGCACCAAGTCCATGATGGCCTTAAAGCTGTATGCCTGCTTATCCGTATACGGCACCGGTATTTTTGAAGATTATATCGACCAGTCTCATGATCTCACCCGAGAATTTGCCCAACTCATCGAAAGCACCCCCGATTTTGAACTGGGAGCGACGCCTGAAAGCAACATCATTTGCTTTCGCTATGCTCCACCGGGTGTTGATGACCTAGATGTGCTAAACGCTCGAATTCGCCAGCAGGTTTTAGAGCATGAAGCCTTTTACCTGGTCCAAACCCAGCTCCCTCAAGGCCTGTTTCTCAGATGTACTTTGATGAATGTTCAAACAAATTTAAACCATCTCAAACAACTTTTGACCCATATTACTGAGATGGCGTTCAAGCGCTCATAAATTCGGAGATCAATGCAGGGATAGCCTTAATAAGACGTTTGGGTGTAATATCTCCAGACTGATAGAGATATCACACCCAATCATAGACTGGGATTAATTTGCCTCTGAATGGTGGTGTCTTTTCTTTTTCGCATTTTTAAGGATTCCCGCTTCCGAACAACGGGCAGTACTATCCAGGCTGTATTTATCAATCAGCTTTTGATTGTTTTTCAATTGACTACGCGCATCATCCAAAGATGTCGCCTCTACAGGGACGTTCACTTGCTGTGTCCAGAAGTTAACACACGTAAAAAAATAGGTTTCGGCATGGGCAGGCAGGGGGGATAGCAGGGCAGCTAAAAGCATAAGGGTCCAAACCGTTTTCATGACAAGCTCCTTTGTTCAACCATAATGCCGTTTTTCCAGGCTCTTTTATTGTAGGCAGTTTCCATCTGATAGTAAAGGCATCCGAATTTTTGGGCGAGCTATGGGCATCTTCAGGATAACCATCCTGTAAAATCTCTTTTGATCAGGCGAGATAACATTTAGAGTTCGCCAAGATATGACGTACAAAAGAATAAAAGGCATACTATGGGTAGCACATCATTCACCAACAGTGTGCATACACGGAAGAGAAGGAGATTTCATCCGATGGATAAAAAGGATAAACAACGCTCACACGAAAATGCAACGATTTTGGGGGATTGGTCGCTGGAAGAACGTGAGCTCATTCAACAGACCGTTGCCCGAGACGCAAATCCGGAAGAGTTGGCCCTTTTCCTCTATACGGCCCGAGCTAGAGGCCTTGATCCGCTGTTGAAACAGATTTATTTTATCAAACGAAAACAAAAACGCGGGGATCGCTGGATTGAAACCGGGACCATCCAAACCGGTATCGATGGCTTTCGCATTATCGCCAATCGCACCAATGCCTTTCGAGGAATCGAACGCGGGATTCGCCGGGATGAACAAGGTAAATTGTATGCCTGGGCCAAAGTCTGGCGGAAGGATTGGGAACAACCCGTCTTGGAAGAAGTTGCCTTGGATGAATACCGAGGTGATAGCCCCCTATGGTCCCGTATGCCTGAACAAATGCTTAAAAAGTGCGCTGAAGCCTTAGCCTTAAGAATGGCCTTTCCTGAGGTCCTTAGCGGCCTTTACTCCCATGAAGAAATGGATCAGGCGGATCAATCCCCAGGCACTTCAGCAGCTATTCCATCGGAGATCCTGGACATCCAAGTCGATCGCTTTAAAGCAACACAACAGGCTATGAAGGATTGTGCCAAAGCCATTAAAAACTTACAGTCCGAATATAACCTGACCAAAGAGGAAATACAGTGGGCAACCGGCCTGGAAACCCTTAAAAAGGCCGACTTGGAGACCTTGGAAAAGGCATTAAATGATTTAATACAGTATTGCGATAGTAAAGCCCTTAAAAGCGCATCCATTTAAGCACAATATAATGGCCTAAAAACAAAGACAGCTCCTAAAAAGCTGTCTCTGTCTATTTATCTCAGAGAAAAAGATATAAAAAGGGGCAGTGGTGGTATAGGAGGTAAAGCCCAGTTGTCAGAATGCCACTGCCCAGTTTAGTCAGTCAAAGAAACCTTTATTGCAAATGATTCTCGTTTACAAAAATAGTCTATCCTAATTGAGAAGCATTTGCAATAAGCAATTTCCAACATGTTTTTCCATGGCCTTAAAAGGCTGTCCAACGGTCTGATCTCATGGAGATAGGTAGATTTTCCTACAGAAAATGAGAAAAATTCTTCATTCAATCGGCAGCGCCTTTTGATTCAATAAGACTATAAAGAACCCCACAGCCCCAATCAAAGGAGATAAAACCAATGAGAACAGTCGATTTAGCCCCCACCAGCAACACAAATGCCGCCTACTTCAGAAGAACCCAACCCACCAAATCTTCAGCTTTTTCAAGTCCCATTAGTCGAGCAAACCTTTCCCCCGTTCACTTCAAGGGACTGGGAAACATGATACCCAGTGGGTTTAAAGAAATTCCCAAAGGAAGACTGATCCGCAGCGCCATAGCCCTGGCTATCGGGATACCCACGGCACACTTTCTAATCGGTATTCCATTCATCATCTATGGCCTATGGCCCTTTATCAAACCCTTAAGGCAAATGATAACCGGATTGCCCGGGAAAATGCGGGAACAAATCACCAATCTGCAAGGCCGGGCCCAGTCCATGATGGCTGCCCGATCCGGCAACAATGACTTAAATACGTTTGCTTAGTCTAGAGCCAGTGTATAAACACAGGCTTAATGAACCGGTTTAGATTCCGAATCACCAACACTGCTAGCCACAGGAGGATGCTCTTGCCCTGAGGGGAGCACACTCACAGGAGATGACGGGATAGAAGGCGACAAGGGCGCAGAAGAAATGATGGTTTCTGATGCGCCTTTGGAAGCTTCTTTAAACTGGCGAACCCCTTCACCTAAGGCGCGAAACACTTCGGGCAGCTTGCCAGGGCCAAATAAAATTAAAACCACTGTAAAAATGACGGCCATTTCCATAGGGCCGACCGAGGGTAAGAACAATGGGTAGATCACAAGTGTATGAGGCATTTTGTATCCCTCTTAATGATAAAATCACGGCATGCTGTTGCCGATACGGTTTACCTAGTATCGTATCATCGAAACACTGAGTCAACGATTGAAGCATCACATCGATTGAGAAAATGGTTAACGGATGGGCTGGATACTGCGCAATTGATTTTCAGAATTTTGCCTTCTTTCTGAGATCCTTTGCTAACAAGTTTTGAAGACTGAAAGTCGAGGACATGCGTTGCTTTATCCCCTAGAATGGCGCTGTCCATCAGAAATAACGCCTCGGTTTTGAAAATTGCTTTCGTCAAATTCTCCAAGTATGATAACCTTATTTCCACAAGAGAAACTGTCATGGATGTGGAAGAGTTATACATGAGCCCATGGGACTTTTAGAAGGTAAAAAAGTATTTATCTCTGGCGGATCGAGAGGATTAGGCAAAGCGATGTGCGAGGTCTTTGCCAGAGAAGGTGCCGATATCGCTTTTAACTACAGTAATTCCGTTGATGATGCGGAGCATACCCTGGCTCGAATTCAAAAGCTGGGTAGGATCGGCCTGGCCTATAAGGTGTCCGTGACCGATAAGAACGGCATCCAAGAGATGGTTGATGATATTCAGAGAGAATTTGGGGACATTCACATTCTGGTCAACAATGCGGCAATTAATAAGGCTGATAACTTTGCGACCACAACAGAACGCTCTTGGAAATCGATTGTCGATGTGAATGTAAACGGGCTTTACTATGTGACAAAGCCGATTTATAAAAATATGATTCGGGCACGCTACGGAAAAATCCTCAATATTACATCCATTGGTGCTATTCGGGCGTTACCCACATCCGTTCATTATGCCACCACCAAAGCAGCGGTTATTGGGTTTACAAAGTGTCTGGCCAGAGAAGCCGGGAACTTCGGCATTTCGGTCAATGCCATTGCGGCAGGCATCTATGATACCGACTTAGGCCATTCCCTGCCGGAATTCTTTAAGAATATGTACCGAAACTGGTCCATTAAGGGTTGCTTGGGCCGCCCGGAGGATTTGGCCGAGTTTGCAGCCTTTATGGTTTCTGACCGAAACGCCTACATGACGGGAGAAGTTGTCACATTAGACGGCGGCACAGTTGTCTAATCCGGCTAAAGAGGGAAGCTGAGGCCCTACTTTGGCTAAATGCTCAACCCCTTTAAATTGTTTGAAATTTTCAATAAACATTTTGGCCAATTTCAGGGATTGCTCCTCATACTGGGCTTTATCCGACCAACTGGCAGCAGGATCTAACAATGCATCCGGCACGCCAGGACAGTGCTTCGGAATTTGGATATTGAATATCGGATGTGTCCAAAACTCTTGGGTTTCCAGTTCACCTTCCAGGGCAGCCTTCACCATGGCTCGGGTATAGGGAATGCTGATACGCTCACCAATACCATAGGGCCCTCCCTGCCAGCCGGTGTTAATCAGGTAGACATTGGCCTGATGGGTCAAAATGCGATCTTTAAGCATATCTGCATAGACGGAGGCCGGTCGAGGCATAAAGGGAGCCCCAAAGCATGTCGAAAAAGCAGCTTTAGGTTCAAGAATATCACGCTCCGTTCCAGCCAGTTTACTGGTATAGCCACTGATAAAGTGGTATTGAGCCTGAGCTTCGGTTAATTTGGCAATGGGTGGCATGACACCAAAGGCATCCGCTGTTAAAAAGATAATTGTCGAAGGATGAGGCGCAACACCGGCCAAATCAGCATTGGGGATATAGTCGATGGGGTAGGCGACTCGGGTGTTTTCCGTTAAACTGTCGTCATTAAAATCGGGCTTTCGCGTTTTGAGATCCAATATCACGTTTTCAGAGATTGAGCCAAAACGAATTGCGTCCCAGATTTCAGGCTCATTCTTTTTAGAAAGCCTGATGGCTTTGGCATAACAACCTCCTTCAAAGTTAAAAATGCCTGCTTCTGACCAACCATGTTCATCATCACCAACTAAAGTTCTCTCCGGGTCAGCCGATAAAGTGGTTTTCCCTGTCCCCGAAAGCCCAAAAAACAACGCCGAACGACCATTCTTTCCGATGTTTGCAGAACAATGCATCGGGAAGACATTGCGATCCGGCATCAGATAATTCATGGTGCTAAAAAGCGATTTTTTCATCTCGCCGGAATATTGGGTCGCTGCAATCAGGATTAATTTTCGATCAAAGTTCAACAGGACCGCGGCTTCCGAGTGAACCCCGTCTGTTTTTGGATCCAGTTTCAATCCAGGGGCGCAAATGACGGTGAACTCCGGTTGAAAGCCTTTAAGCTGATTTTCGGTTGGGCGAATAAACAGTTGATGGACAAACAAATTCTGGGAGGCCAATTCGTTGATAAATCGTGCAGGCATCGCATAACGATGATCCGCGCCAACATAGCCCTCAAAAAGATACAATGGACGCCCCTCTAGATAAGCCTGCATCTTTTGAAAAACCTTATCAAAAACCTCTGGCGCAATAGGGCGATTAATATCGCCCCAATCAACAGTGTTATGTACCAGCGGGGTGTCCACAATAAAACGATCCTGAGGAGAGCGCCCGGTATATTTGCCCGTATTGACCACCAGAGATCCCCGATCCGAGAGTACGCCCTCCTGATTGGCAAGGGCAATTTCAACCAGTTTTGGAACGGACAATTGGTAGTGCTGTTCGGATGATGCTCCCTTTAAGCCAATACTGCTCACATAATCTTTCATTCCACGCCTCCTTATTCAAAATGCTCTCTGGTATTTGCCTATCATTATCGAAAAGGCTGAACCGGTTCAATGAGCGGTCTGAATCATTTTTTTCAGTTTGAGCCCTGCTCATGGATCCAAAGACCCCATAGATGATATTGTTGCATTAGCCTGCCCATGTTCCAATGGGATGTCTCAAAGAGGGACTTTATCCATGCGAATGGGCCAACTGTTTTGACCTTGCATCAAGATTTTTGTATATCGATTTAAACGCTACCCCCAGATCAGCACTACAGAGAGGAGTCCATCGTGAAAATCAATGTTGAAATCAGTGATATTGTCCAAAATTCTGCTGAAGCCCTTATCGTGAATCTGTTTGAGGGGGTTAATCAACCTGCAGGCGGAACCGGGGCTGTTGATAAGGCTTTGGGTAATGCCATTTCCGATGAATTGACCCATGGAAAAACCTTCAAAGGCAAGTTAGGAGAAACCCTTGTCATTTCAACCCATGGCAAGATTCCGGCTCGCTATGTGGTGGTGGTTGGACTTGGAAAACCCGAAAAACTCAAATCCCTGCAATTAAGGCGGGCTAGTGCTGCCGCTATTCGGGCCTGTCAAAAGCTGAAAGTCAATCGGGTTGCAACCTTACTTCATGGGGCAGGGATTGGCAATGTGCCTGCCGAAACCGCGGCTAGGCTTTTGGCCGAAGGCAGCCTCCTGGGCAGCTATAAATTTACCCTCCGTAAAACCGGTAAGACAGAGGCCGAAAAGGAGGCCGCTCCTTTGGGTAATCCCATTGAGGCTTTGACGATTGTGGAACAAGATGCCCAAAAGAAAGCGGCCATTGAAACCGGGATTCGGATGGGAAGTATCATTGCGGATGCCACCAATTTGGCACGAGACTTGGCCTTTGATAGCGCCAACTATGTCACCCCAACATTTTTAGCTAAAAAAGCCCAAGAGATTTCCCAAAATGAGGTGACCTGCAAAATTTATGAACAGGCCGACATTGAAAAGATGGGTATGGGGTCTTTTTTAAGCGTCAGCAAAGGCAGCGATCAGCCTCCCAAGTTGATTCACTTAACCTATAAACCCAAAGGGACTCCCAAAAAGAAAGTCACCCTGGTGGGTAAGGGGATTACCTTTGACAGTGGTGGATATTCGCTGAAACCGGCCAATGCCATGGAGTTGATGAAAGACGATATGACAGGGGCAGCGGTGGTCATTAGCACCATGAAAGCCATTGCTGAGCTGGGCAATCTGGATATCCAGGTGGACGGGATTGCGCCTTGCTGTGAAAACATGGTCAACGGCAAAGCCAACAAACCGGGCGATATTGTGACCGCGATGAACGGCAAAACCATTGAAATCAATAACACCGATGCTGAAGGCCGCTTAATCCTGGCCGATGGCTTAACCTACGCGCAGCAAAATGTTCACCCTGACGAGCTGATTGATTTGGCAACCCTGACTGGGGCCTGCATCGTCGCCTTGGGAAAAGAAGCTTCCGGGATTATGGGCACCAATGATGAACTGATCGATGGGATTCGCCATGCCGGGGAGCCTGCCGGTGAACGATTCTGGCCACTCCCTCTGTATGAAGAATATAAGGAAATGCTGAAAAGTGATGTCGCTGACATGATTAACTCCGGAAGCAAGGGGCAGGCCGGTTCTTCTGCTGGGGGAATCTTTTTGAACGAATTCGTTGAACCTGACCAAAAATGGGTGCATCTGGATATCGCAGGTCCCTCCTATACGGATCGGGATGTGCCTGAAGTGCCTAAGGGCGCTACTGGGGTTGGGGTCAGAACATTTCTATACTACTTGTACAGTATTACGGAAATTTAACAAAGACATCTCTAAAAAAACAAATCTTAAAGCATTGGCCACTAAGCCCGCCCAAAAATATGGGTGGGCTTACTTATGGGATGAATGCTTACATAGGCCCTCCCATCTAACCACCTGGGGAATGTTTTCTCACCTGAAGACACGGACAATATATTCAAAGGCAAAAAAGACATGCCTTTTGTTTTTATCCATATGATATGTCACCAAACCGGACCTAACAAACGAACGCCTCTCTGAAAGAATGATTTTTAGAGATTTTTCCTCAGGAAGGCAGCATTTCAACCGAAAATATGCTAATAATGAAGTGAGCAGGTACAACAAATTGATGCGTACTGTAAAGCCGAATATGAAAAAAGCCGTTCTTCTCAATGGTCTTTCATCTGTTCAAAAGCCGACGGATATGCAACACTTTCATCTGCCAAAAAGTGCTTTAGGCATTTTGGGCTTGCTTCTCCTATTGGGAATTGGATTTGGAACCTACACTTACCTGGGTCAGGGAGATCCTGATATTGCCAAACAACGCTTATTTGGTCAGGTTGCACTAAGCGACGGCATTTACCCTGCCCGTAACCTTCATGACCTGAATGAGCTGAGTTGGGAAAATGGCCTGGATATCTTGTCGGCCTTGGATTCAGCCAATACCAGCATTCAATTGATTGAAAATGCAGAAACCCATCCCGAGATCCGTGGCTCCAAACTGGCTGAAGCCCATGCCAACCTGAATCAATCCATGAGCCGGCTTCACGTTTTGCTGCGTGATCGGGAGACCCTGCTGAAATCCGCACGCTTACTCAGAGCCCGGGATTTGTTTACGCCGGTCTATCAAGAGTATCTCCGGGATACCTTGACCAAATATTCCGCCTTGAAGCAACCCCAAAGTACGTCTGAAAAATTGGTCCAACAATGACATTATTCGGTGAAATTAAAGACTTATCCTCTGATGAGCAGGATATTATCTGCCCGGTTTGCACGATCCCTCTGCTCAGTAAAAAATCAACCTGTCCAAAGTGTGGCAGCAAGTGGTACCCCGCTCAACCCAAGCCCGCTACTACGAATTCAGAAGGGGCTTACGAATCAGACCAACGTCATCCGATTAATTCAGCCTCTGAGGTTTTTCCGCCAAAAGACGATTTACTCACCATGGGCATGGTCTTTAGCGCTGGGTTAGGACTCCTGTTTGCCGTTCTTAATTTATTCATGAGTGGGATTGCCCCTCTGGATCTCTGGCGCTCCTTCATGGCAATCACAGCCAGTCTTGTCTTATTGAGCCTGAGAAGATTGCTCTTAAACGGATCTCGCTAAAAAAGGCTTTCAACTTAAATCGCCTCCATCCAAATGAAACAGAGGCGATTTTAAAATGAATTTCCCAAGAGGGGCCTTAATCTTAACGCATATTAATCATGCCATGGGCATTGGGGATCAAGCCTTCCGGTAAAAACGTATTGTGATCATAGCAGGCATTGGCCAGATTGGCGCCTCGCATCTTTGCACCGCGCAAATTTGCCCCACGAAAATCGGCCGATGCCAGGTTCGCGCCTCGAAAATCCACAAGATTGACGTAGGCATTTCTAAAGTTAGCACCGACCAACTGAGCCCAACGGAAGTTGGAAGCAGTCAAGACCGTATCGCTAAAGTTAGCGCCACACAAATGGTTTTTCCGAAAATTACTTTCAGTCAACACACGTTTTGAAAAATCCTGTCCATTTAAGGCACGAGAGCCGGGATAATTATCGCCAAAGCCCCACATGGTCCAGGCTGCCGAATGTTGCTCGCCACGGGGTCCAAAAAGTGTAGTGGCTTGCATCAGTGTGTTAGCCCCTGAAGCAGTTCCAGGTGTGGATGCAATCGCCCAAGGATAGATCAAAAGAATTGTCAGACTTAAAGCGGGAATAAATTGCTTTTTAAACATGATAGGTGATCCTCTTACCAACCTCCGAGGCCATTATGGCATAGTTCTTTTTATCTGAACTCAACCGGGAAATGGATTAGCAAGCGCATCGGATTTTAGGTGATTGGTAGAAATGCCTCAATCCCTTGAATCATTTAGCGATGTGTGGACATCAAAAAATTAAAACTTTCTAAATGGGCATGGGCGGATTCCGGAAAGACAAAAGGCTTGGTGACCAGATAAACACCCAGAATCAACACAAAGACTGTACTCAATTTGGCAATCAGCACCGGCGTTTCCCGATATTTTTGCCAGCGTTCCTGAAGTTGATGAGACCCTTTAATGATGAGAATTCCCAAAATAATCAAGACTGATCCAATCCCCAGACTAAACACAGCCAGGGCGCCCAGGGCCGCAATGGCTTTTCCCATCCCAAAGGCGGCAATTAAGGCCGTTAAGGCCATTGGGCAAGGCGTCATACCACTTGCCAAAGCCAACAGAATAACTTCTTTAAGGCTGGCACGTTCCATTGGCTTTACTTCTTCTTCCACAATCGTAGAATGGGAAATATGACAATCACATTGGTGATCATGTGGTGTCTTTTGAATAAAGCGACGCCAGAAGAGGACCAAACCCAGGCCCAAAATCGTCAAACCTGAAATGAGTTCCAGTGAGTTTAAAAACGCGTCTTTAAAGAAGGTCATGGCCAGAAAAACAATGGAAGCCCCAATCAAGGCGACCGATAAGGTATGAAAGATCGCCACCAAAACGCCCAGTAAAAGAGCATCTTTCATTTTGGCTTGACTACCAGTCAGGTAGCTGGTGACCAAGAGTTTTCCATGGCCAGGTTCAAGGCCATGGGCCGCGCCCAGGGTAAAAATAGGGATTAAGAACAACAAAAACTGCATGTTATGACCTGACTTGTACAATTAAATCAACTTCAACGGCGGCATCCAGAGGCAGTGCCACCACACCAACGGAGGTTCTGGCATGCCGCCCGGCATCACCCAGAACGTCTACCAATAAATCAGATGCGCCATTGATAATCATCGCCTGTTGGGTAAATCCAGGGCGGCTATTGACGTATCCGGTGAGCTTCACCACTTGTTCAATCCGGCGCAATGTCCCCAAGTGGGCTTTCAAGATGCTGAGTAAATTCATGCAGCAAAGGCGAGCCGCCTGTTGTCCTTCTTCCAAGGTAATTAAAAATCCACCTAAAGCGCCTGTATAGGCAATAACGCCCTCTTTCATGGGCAAGGCACCACAAGTATAGACCAAATTACCGGTTTGAACCGCTGTGACATAACTGGCCAAAGGCGGTGAAATAGCCGGTAAGGTCTGCTCAAAGGCCTCCAATTGATCCAGGGTGGTGTTCATCATGTGCTTAATGCTCCACGGATTCTTTGACCCATTGTAAGAGAAAGGCTGAGAAAAGAACAGAAATGCCGCCTAAGACCAGTGCCGAAGCGTCGTTATGGGTTTGGGCCACCAGAAAGCCCGCCAAAATAGAGGCAATAAACTGAGGCGCCGCAATAAAGATGTTAAAACTCCCCATCAGAACCCCTTCCTTACCAGGAGGCACCTGGCCGGCCAAAATGGCAAAGGGCACCGAAAGGGTTGTCGCCCAACCCACCCCAATGACTGCCATGGCAATCAAGGCTTGATTCGGTTGGGTGAGAAACATGGTCGAGATGAGCCCTCCGGCCAGACAAAGCAGGCCAAAGGTATGGACCGCCTTTTTGGACGAAATGTCACACAGTTTACCCAAAAATGGAGACACCAGAAAGCATACGCTGTTCAAGACGGCATAACAGAGAAAGACCTTCTGCCCAGCCAGATGATACAAGCCGGACTTGGGATCTTGGGTTAAAAAGAGGTTATGGGCCATATACAAGGAAAAGAAAATAAACAGACATTGCCACCCGAACCAGGTAAAACTGTGCATCACACAAAGCTTTTTGGTTTCCTTAGGCATCTGGAGAATACTCTGCCAGGTTTGGCGAATAAATTGGAAGAAGCCGCCCTTTGTGGTATCGGCTGAGGCTTCAAAATGCCGCTGTTCTTCCGGGGTGGTCAGAATGGTCCAACCCATGGCAACCAGCATGGCCACTGCGCCCAGGTAGAACAGAAAGTGCATGTCCTTGATGACACTACCGATATAAGCAGCCGCCACAGACCCGAGACCAATGGTAAATCCCATGAGGGTATAGGTAAAGGCTTGCTGGGATTGAGGAACCACATCCGGCACCAAAGCTCGGTAAGGTCCCTGGCTGATGTTGATACTGGCATCCAGAATCCAGAACAGGATGGCCGCCACCACTAAATTGGGGGCATTGGGCATCATAATAAGACTTAAGGCGGTTAAAATCGCGCCCACCAATAGAAAAGGACGCCGCCTCCCCAAAAAGCACCAGGTTTTATCGCTTAGTGAGCCCACAATGGGTTGAACCAAAATCCCCGTCACCGGCCCAGCACACCAGAGGATCGAGGTGAGCCATGCCGCGGATCCAAGCGTCTCCAGCAAGGGGCTCATCTGGCCCATTTGAATGGCCCAGGCAAACTGAATGCCTAAAAACCCAAGGCTAATATTCAAGAGCTGCCAAAAACTTTTGGGAGATACCCCTTCCTGGCTCAAAGGCTCTTGAAGCGAGGCTGTATTTTGTGTGATCGCCTCTGACCCCGACATGGATGGGGAAGACGTGGATATCGGCATGACGGTTTCCCTTAATTCAATCAAATCCCATGAAAGACCATCTTACTTAAAAAACACGCTTCAAAGGAGAAGTTGCCTGGGGAATAAAAAGCTGTTACATCTTGTAATACAATTGAGGGGCTAACGTTTGGCCGTATCCAGTAGTTCAGAAACCGGATGAGGTCAAGGGAGATTGGGTGAATGATGATACTTAAGCGTTTTGCAATCATACTGTTATTCTTCCACCTCAGCTTACTGCTTGGCTCAGATAGTTTGGCCATTGAACCCATGCCCACACCGGTATCCTTCCATTGGAGCCTGGATCAGGCCCGAAAGGAAGCCTTAAAGGAATTGCCGGTTCCCTTGGATATGCGGATTTTTCCTAGTCAAGATCCCCATTTTGAAGAACACAACCTCGCCAGAGAATCCGGCCAAAATCGATATCAGCAGGAACAATTGACCTTTTTTAACAATGGGAACTACGGTGTTGTGGAAACCGGCTCATCGGTGGCCTTTTATTATGACAAAGAAGGCAACTTAAAATCCGTCAGCCTGAACCAAGGCACCGGGTATCCCAATAAAAGCTACAAATATGCCTTTCCCTCAGGGAGATTATTGGTCATTTCCATTCGACTGTCTTCTTCGGAAAGTTATGTTTTTAAAGCCAACGGCGATTTGGTGGCCCATTGGGTGGGCGATCATGCCTTTGGCCCCCATGGCCGTCTTTCCGTCACCCGAAAACCAGAGTAAATTTAATATAAAGGAAACGCTCTAAGGGATTGCACTTAGAGCGTTCTCTGAAGATATTGGATTTTTATAAGTTTTATTGGCCTTCAGGAACCAAACTATTGATATCTAAAGCACTATTCAGTGCATCTAGAGCTTTATTTGAGTCAGATTTAACTTGTGATTGGTTATTACCCCATCCAGTAACCCACATTCCACCGCCATAATCTTTTGGGTTATTGGGGTTTAAGAGATCTGTAAAGTCTTGGGCACAGAGGTAGCCTCCAGAGCCAGAGTCAATATCATTACTAAGCGTATAGACACTATTGCTCTTGTTGCTGTTACCAAAGAAAGCCAACATTCTTTCTGCCAGTTGCCATTGAGCCTTATTGGTTCCAAGCTCGCTGGCATCAATGCCTATTGCGCTCAAATCATTCTGCAAGGTGGAATTACTATCATCTAAGGCCTTTCCAGAATCAATCTGGGCTTGGATATCGTTTGCAGCCGTGTTAAAGGCAGATAAATCACCCCTAGAAACGCCTTTTGGACCATTATTGGCTTGCAGATTACCTAAATAATCATGGATATTTCCGAGGAGCTTGTCTTCAAAACCCGTAGCAGATGCCGAGCTGATAAATTGACCATTACTGGCGGCTTTGTTGTAATCAATGGGCGTACCATCCTTATTGAGGATGCTACTGACGTTGATAACTGTCGAATCTGTAGGGGCTTTATCATTTGGCATTGGGTTGGCTGCTTTCAATTCGCCAGCCAACTGGTTGAGTGTCCCTTGATCGAGATTACCGTAGATCTCCTTAACGGCATCCGTATACGTTTGTCCTTTCGATATGGTCACGCCATAAAAATCACCTTTGCTTGAATGTATCTTGGTGATATTGCTGGTGGTCGTGGTAATTTGATTCGAATTATTAGTATTAGCGGGGGTGCTCGTACTAGATGGCGTATTTGTAGTAGAAGGATCACCCGAATTTGAGGTGCCAGATCCTTGTGTCACTCCGACAAAGTTATTGGCTTGTTGCAACAGGGTATCTGTATCAAAGGTGACAGAGGTGCCATCTTTAAAGCCAGTGGCAACAAAGTTATCCATATTCATGGCATCACTATTACCCAGTTGCTGTCCATTCGATTGGGCGATATCTTGGCACTCAGCCGCGCACATTCTTTGGATCAAATCGTTTGAGACTTGAATCTGGCTCCCCGAATGATTAGTGTTATATTGATTCAAAGCATCTTGGACCATCCCCCAAAGATAATAACTATTTGCGGATGAAATTTTACCTGTAAAATTGTCTGGCATTTTCCTTCTCTCCTGATTGACTCTCTATCACGAATGTGATGTTGATTAACCTCTCCCAAATGGAAGACCTCCCATTGGCTTAGGCTTTTAATATATACAAAAATAAAAACAACCAATTAAGCCAAATTGCGTGATTGCAAAAATTGCTTATCAAATCTTAACAATTAAGCTTCCTATTTTACGACTTAATCACCTTCATACTGGGGTATACAGCCATTTGATATTCGATGGTGTAAGCCATGGGGCTATCTGCTATCATGGCTGTCAGAGCGTTCAGAGTTAGGGATTTCAACACCAGAACTTAGCATGGAAGAGTAACTTGGGAAGGGCCTAGTGACGTTTTTCATTCGCCTGATATTTTTGATCATCCTGTTTACCCTGGTAGGAGCCGGTGTCTTTTTTTATGGCCAGATTAAACCTGTGGCAAAAGGCGTAATTGCCTATTCCAAAGGCGAATGGGCTTATTCTCAAAAACACTATGAGGATGCCAACCGGGAGTACCATGTTGCGGTACTCTACTATCCCAATCCAGCTCAAGCCTGGGAAAAATTAGGAGATAGCGAACGGGCGCTGAATCATCCGGAAGAAGCAATGGCGGATTACCAGAAGACCCTTCGCCTAAACCCTGGCAACCAGATGGCCATGGTCAAGTTGGCCAGTCTCGCCCAAAATCGCCCAGAAGAGGCGTTAGCCTCAAACCCAAAGGCAGAAGAGGTAGATATCCTTCATCCTAAAGCTTTGGCGGCCTCTATTATGGACCAGATGGGGAGTTCCAAAGCCAAAAATGATTGGTCCCAATACCGACAGGCAAAACAATTGTTTGAACACGGCGAATACGGTGAATCGGCGGGCATTTATTGTGAACTGGCCGCGAAATATCCTGAAAGCCCAGAAACCTTGTACTCTTCGGCCATCACCCTGGCTAAAATCGGCCAATATCCCCTGGCCAATCGGGTGATGCTTCAAGCAGCCGAACTCATCTCATCCACCCAGCCGGAACAATCTAAAAATTGGGCCAAATTGGCTTTTGAGTACCATGCCGTGGCTTCAACCAGCCAGAGCCCTTCAAATGCGGATCAAGACGATCATGCCGCATGTTTTCAAAAATTAGCCGCCCTGATTGAACCCGCCATTCCACAGAAGAATTAACCGGCGCTTTCGCAAGACGCATGATCATTGATTGGCCGGGGGCATAGGGGTTGGCGTCCCCATGTTTTTTAAATCCGGGTACATGGCTTGCAGTTGATCAATGTAGTCACGAATCTCACGAACGGATTTGCCCTGATGGTCTAGCTCTTCGGCTTTCAAGGCAATCTGGACACACATGGGACAAACCAGGCCATGCTCATCAAAGGGTGAAATCTTGGCTTTTTCGGCATCCCCCTGCATAAAGCAATTGTAGTTACTTTTGTGGTGCTGCCGGGAGCAGCCACAGTAACAGGGGATATATTTCAAGATTTCCGGATGATGAAAGGCAAACATGTAGGCAGCTTCCTGAGCCTGAGAGGCCTGATGCTGCTTGAGAAAATCTTTAAGGGGCTGATCCTGCCAATTAGCGCCTCCTGCAATAATGGCAACGGCGATGACGACCACCATAAAGAAGCTGGATGTCGTTAAAAGCCAAGGGCGGGTTTTCCAGAACTTCAACAGCACGGGCTTCATCCTTTACTCATATTGAAATGAATGATGACATTATCTTCATATTATAGGCGTTCTTCTAGCGGTTTCCCTTAGGCCCTGATAATTCTGAGCGAAAAAGCATCAACCAAGGGGCTCCTGCCTCATCACAAAGAACGTTGTCAAAAATGGAGACTTGATTATACGCTGTAAAGACTGTAAAACAAATTCTATGTCAAGCTTGATGGAACACGTTCAATCCCAATCCGTTGCCTTTTGCACTTTGGGGTGTAAAGCCAACCAGTTGGAATCCTCGGCGATTGCCGATGAATTTCGACGCCATGGCTGGGAAATTCGCCCCTTTCAGGAAAAGGCCTCTTTATATGTCATTAATACCTGCACCGTGACCGGTGGCAGTGATAGCGAATCCCGTCGGATGATTCGGAAAGCCAAGCGCAATAACCCTGATGCTCGGATTGCCGTGACCGGCTGTTATGTTCAGGTGGCTTCCGGCGAAGTGGCCGGGATTGAAGGCGTGAATTATGTCATCGGCAATAACTTCAAGCAGGATATTTACCAGATTGTTCAAAGCGTTCCGGTTTCTGAAGATCCTTATGTCCTAGTCTCTGAGATTGATAAAAGCCGTGTCATGGCAGGGGCAACCACATCGGCGATTAATCGAACCCGAGCCAGCCTGAAAATTCAGGATGGGTGTGACTACAAATGTACTTATTGCATTATTTGGGTGGCCAGAGGCGCCAGTCGAAGCATCCCCATGCAAACCCTTAAGGCCCAGCTGCAGGATTTGGTGGAAACAGGTCATCATGAAATGGTTTTAACCGGCATTAACATCGGCCAATACGAAGATCCAGAGACCAAAGGGGATCTGACAGCGCTTCTACAGTCACTTATTGAGATTCCGGGCCCGTTTCGACTCCGATTGTCCTCTTTGGACCCGGCTGAAGTGACACCTCAATTGCTGTCATTAATGGCAGAAACCGATAAAATTTGTCCTTACCTTCATCTATCGGCCCAAAGTGCCGAGGATTATGTTTTAAAACGCATGGCCAGACGCCATCGGGCGGAGGATCTGTATCGGCTGTGTGATCAAATCCAGCAAAAACTGCCAGGGGCAGCCATTGGGGCCGATATTATCACGGGATTCCCCGGCGAAACCCAGGCCCGGTTTGAATCGACCTATCAAGTACTTTCCGATCTACCCATGAGCTATTTTCATACCTTTACCTACTCCAAGCGAGAGGGGACTCCGGCGGCTGAATTCCCCGATCAGGTTCCGGAACCTGAAAAACATGAGCGAACCCGCCGATTAATTGCCTTGTCAGAAGCAAAAAATTTGGCCTTTCGTCAGGGATTTTTAGGCAAAACCGTCAATATCATTGTGGAAGAGAGCCAGGATAAAGGCATGAGCGAGCATTTGATTCATGTCGGCTTGGACCGGACGGATCTTCCACAGAACACCTTGATTCCTGTTAAAATTACCCATGTTGAGTCGAAAACAACCTTAGGACAAGTTTGTGTATGACCTCTGATAACCGGTTTTACGTGACCACTGCCATTTATTACGCCAATGCAGCCCCTCATATCGGCCATGCCTATGAGGTGATAGGGGCGGATGTCATTGCCCGATTTAACCGGCTTCTGGGAAAAAATGTGTTTTTCCTCACCGGCACTGATGAACATGGGATTAAGGTCGAGAAAACCGCCGCTAAACATGGATTAAGCCCAAAGGCCTTTGTCAATGAGATTGCCGAGAAATTTAAATCCACTTGGGCCTACCTGGATATCGACTACTCCAAATTCATTCGGACCACTGACCCAGAGCATTACGAGACGGTTTCAGCTTTATGGAAAATGCTTCAGGAAAAAGGGGATATTTATAAGGCCTCTTATACCGGGTTATATTGTTCCGGTTGCGAAACCTTTTCTGCCGCCAGGGATTTAACCCCGGAAGGCCATTGCCCTATCCACCAAACCCCGCCTGAGGCGGTTGAGGAGGAAAACTATTTCTTTCGCCTGAGCCACTATAAACAGGCGATAATTGATCACATTGAAGCCCACCCGGATTTTATTTACCCGGCCTTTCGCCGAAACGAAGTCTTAAACCAATTAAGTGAGTTGGAAGACATCAGTGTCTCCAGGGCAAAGCACTCCGTATCCTGGGGCATCCCTGTACCGGATGATCCGGAACAGGTGATCTATGTGTGGATCGATGCTCTGAGTAACTACATTACTGGAATCGGTTGGCCCAAGGATATGACCTTGTTTAACCAGTACTGGCCTGCGGATGTCCACGTCATTGGCAAGGATATTATGCGCTTTCATGCCATCTATTGGCCAGCGATGCTGATGGCTGCCAATTTGCCACTCCCAAAAACCCTGCTGGTTCATGGGTTTATCACCGTCTCGGATACCAAAATCAGTAAAAGCCTGGGGAACGTCGTCTCCCCGGAAGATTTGGGGCAGCGCTTCGAGTTGGATAACGCGGATCCCATCCGGTATTTTATGATGACCAGCACCGGATTTGGACAAGACGGCAGCTATACCGATGAAGAGTTTAAGAACCGAATTAACGCTGATTTGGCCAATAATTTAGGGAATTTACTCAACCGGACCCTGAATATGCTCAACAAGTACTTTGAAGGCCAAGTGCCAGAGCCTGATCAGACGAAGATCGAACTGTTAGATAAGAATACCTTAGACGACATCAAGGCCCATTATGAAGGGTTTCGCTTTAATGAAGCCGCCCAAGCCATTATGGAGCAGGTGGATAAGGCCAATAAATATGTGAATGACTCAGAGCCCTGGACCCTTTATAAAGATGGCCAATTTCAAACCTTGGCCAATGTCTTATACAGTGTCCTGGAAAGTTTGCGCCAATCGGCGCTTCTATTATCGCCTTTGACACCCATCTTAAGTCGCCGCATGTGGGAGCAACTGGGCCTCGCCAGCGATTTAGAACAGGCCCATTGGGATTGGATTCTGGGTGAACCTCTAAAACCCAAAACACAAACTTGCTTGGGGGCACCGATTCTTCCCCGATTGGAAAGTGAAATCGTGGGTGCAGGAAAGAAAAAATGATCCTTGTGGATACCCATGCCCACCTGGATTACTTGCAGCGGGAAGGCGCTGACCCTGAAGCGGTTTTAAATCGTGCCCAAGAAGTGGGCGTTTCCTGGATTGTGAATCCCAGTGTGACGCCCGATAAATTCCCGGAGGTGCTCCAATTGGCCGAGCGCTTTCCAAATGTCTATGCGGCTGCCGCTGTTCATCCCACCGATGTTCAGGATGTGGCAGAGTCGGATTGGATTCAAGCGATTGAGGCCATGCTCGCCCATCCCAAGGTGATTGCCATTGGTGAAACCGGCTTGGATTATTACTGGGATAAAACCCATATCGCCACACAACAACACTTTTTTAAAACCTTTTTAGAGATGGGTAGAACTCACAGCCTGCCGGTGATTGTCCATGATCGCGAAGCTCATGACGATGTTCATCGGCTAATCTCAGACTGCCCTGGGGTTCGAGGCGTCATGCACTGCTTTTCCGGAGATGCTGAATTTGCCCAAACCATGATTGACCAAGGCTTTTATATCAGTTTTGCTGGCAATGTCACCTTTAAAAATGCCCATGCCCTCCATGAAGCGGCCAAGGTGACGCCTTTGGAATGGATCCTCATTGAAACCGACTCCCCGTTTCTGAGTCCGGTGCCTTTTCGAGGCAAGCCCAATGAACCGGAGCGGGTCCGGCTGGTGGCTGAAAAAATTGCCGAACTCAAAGGAATTCCCATAGAGACCGTTGCAGAAGTCACCACTGAAAATGCTCAAAGGCTGTTTCAACCATGTTGATTGTCATGCCTTCAGATCCGACAACCTATAAGGCGTCGGAATATTTGAACAGTATCCCAACCCCACATCAGATCCTGGAAATTCCGGACGAATTGGGCTATAAAACAGGGGCAACGGTGGGCCTTTATCTGGATGGTGAGCATGCGGATGATATTATGAAGGACTTATCGGCCCATGGGTTTGTGATTATGCGTGTCTTTAAGTCCTTTAAACTGGCTTGAAAGGTTTGACGGGAGTTGATGAAGCAAATGGGTCATCACAGGGTTCAACAAGCAGGCGTTCTTTTTCTCTTGACGA
>JANWKX010000007.1 GCA_025451145.1 Vampirovibrionales bacterium | reverse complement strand
TATCCAAGGGCAACCTGTCTCAAAATGTCCTGCCGGGTATCATCATCCAACTTTTTTTGAGCATCCCGGCGTTTTCGGGAGGCCTGTAGCGCAAAAATATTCCGCCCCCCGGTATAGAGCGTATAGTTCAAAGTGAGCTGAGGTTGGATCGTCGTTCGGACGACTGATATAACCGCACCACCAAAAACCTGAATACCGCCTTTAAAACTGGATTGACTATAGCCTGGGATAATATCGGGCAGCATTTGGGATAAGCTTGCCCAGACGGTGGCTTGGCTTTGCTTGACGGTTGCATCCTGAAGCTTAATGGCAATATCCTGCCCTAAAGCCAACTGAAGGATCTGCTTCAGGTTAATATAAAGATCCGCATTTTTTTGAAGGGTTGCCCGTAACGTAATCGGGGCCATGGTCCCGGCAGGCACCAAGGCTGATAAGGGAGGCGGCTTGGGACCAGGTTGTCCAGGTTGAGAGGGGACTTCTTCATGAGGCGGCGGGGTATTGGGATTCCCAGAAGATGTGGGCGCTGCCGTGGTAGAGGTCACACCGGATGAAGGAGAAACCGGCATGGGCGCCATAAACTGGCCGGGAGAAGGTGCTTGTTGAGTGGGATAAGTGACTGGAGGTGGGGTCGAAGGGACTACTGGCGTTGGATTACCGATAATATTGGATTGATTGCCAAAGGTCTGCTGTGTGGTCGGTTGGCCAGTACTGGGATTAGCGCTTTGCGCAAGGGCGATTGACGCTAAGCCTTGCCCTAAATAACACGCCACCATCAGGCCCAGAATCGGTATTCTTAACCGCCTCATCCTAAGCCACCCTCATCATTTTGGCCCGCAGTTTATCCAGGTAAATATAGATAACAGGTGTGATGTACAGGGTCAGAAGCTGAGAAACCAATAACCCTCCAAATACGGCCAAGCCCAAAGATTGCCTGGAGGACGCATTGGCCCCGAATCCAATGGCAATGGGGAGAGAGCCCATCAGCGCAGCCAGGGTGGTCATCATAATCGGTCTAAAACGAACCAAACAAGCTTGATAAATGGCTTCATGGGGCGGTAATCCGTCATTTCGCTCGGCATCCAAGGCAAAATCAATCATCATGATGGCGTTTTTCTTGACAATCCCAATCAACATAATCAGGCCCAGAAAGCCGTAGATATCCAGCTCCTTATGAAAAATAAACAACGTCAGCAAGGCGCCAAGGCCGGCAGGCGGCAACCCGGATAAGATCGTCAGCGGGTGAATAAAGCTTTCATACAGAATTCCCAGAATAATATAAATCACAACAATTGAAACCAGAACCAGCAATCCCAAGCCCTGGGTTGAAGACTGGAAGGCCTGAGCACTCCCTTGAAAACTGGCCCGGACCGTATCCGGGAGAACCGATCTGGCTGCCCCTTCAATTTGAGCGATTTTATCACCAAGGGCAACGCTAGGCGCCAGGTTAAAGGAAATGGTTGCAGAAGGAAACTGGCCCAAATGGGTGATTTGAAAAGGACCCACAGACTGAGTCACTGTCGCAAGGGCGTTTAATGGTACCAGCTTATTATTTAACGAACGGATATAGAGCTGATTCATGACATTCAGGTTACCTTGATATTGGGGTAAAAGTTCCGAAATCACCTGGTATGTATTATTAGTGGCATAAATACTGGAAATTTGTCTGGAACCATAGGCACTACTGAGGGCATCTTCGACTTGCCCCGCTGTAATTCCCTCACTGGAGGCTTTATCTCGATTGATATTGACGTTCAGTTGGGGGTTTTGGACCAAGAGATCCGAATTCACATCCTGTAGTCCGGGAATGGCTTTCATCTTATCTTCAAGTTCTGTGGTGGCTCGGTATAAATCACCAATATTAGGGCTTTGCAAGGTATATTGGTAAAGACTTTTGGTAAGCTGGCCACCAAGACGGATAGTCGGTGGATTTTGCAGATAAACCCGCATACCCGCAATGCGAGATAACTTGGGACGTAATTCCTGGATAATTTGATCAACACTCAACTTACGCTCAGAAAACGGTTTTAGGACCATAAAGATTCGCCCTTGGTTGGTTTGATCCACCGTTGAATTGACGGATGCCATGTTAGGGTCTTTGGCGATAATCGCTGTAAGCTGCTTTTGATGGGCGACCATATCCGTAAAAGAGATCCCTTGAGGCCCTTCGGTAGAGCCAAAAATTTGCCCCGCATCCTCACTGGGCATAAAGCCTTTATGGACCTGATTAAACATAAAGCCGGTCGCAACAACAAGTCCGAAAAACATGACAAGAATAAGTCGTCGGTGCTCGAGACTTCGTTTCAGAGTCACCTCATACAGCTTGGCCATCCCTTGGAAGACATGTTCTGAGGCCTGCAGAATGATGTTATGACTTTCAGCCTGGTGTGATTTTAAAAACCGGCTGCACAGCATCGGCGTTAAGGTGAGCGAAATAAACCCTGAGATTAAAATTGCAACCGTAATGGTGACGGCAAACTCATTAAATAAACGACCAATTAGCCCCCCCATAAACAAAATGGGAATAAACACGGCTGCCAACGAAATGGTCATCGAAACAATGGTAAAGCCAATCTCGTTGGCCCCGATCAGTGCAGCCTTAAAGGCAGGTTGGCCCATCTCCATGTGTCGGGTGATGTTCTCCAGCACGACGATGGCATCATCCACAACGAATCCCACAGATAGCGTCAAGGCCATTAAGGATAGGTTATCCAAGCTGTAGCCTAAGAGCGCCATCGCCGCAAAGGTCCCGATAATCGCCATGGGTAAGGCTAAACTGGAGATAAGGGTTGCGAAAAAGCTTCTTAAGAACAGAAAAATAACAATGACAACCAGGACTACCGTTAGCATCAATGTAAATTGAACGTCTTGGACAGATCGGCGGATACTGTTAGAGCGATCATACAGAATATTCAAATGGATCGCTGGGGGAATAATACTTTCAAAACTGGGCAATAGGCTTTTAATATTATTAATAACCTGGATGGTATTGGTTCCAGGCTGACGTTGGATCGCCAAAATAATTGATCGTGTATTATTAAACCAGCTTGCCGTTCTGGTATTCTCAACACTGTCAATGACGTTGGCCACTTCATCCAGGCGAACCGGCGCGCCATTGCGATACGCAACCACCAAAGGCCGATAGGCAGCCGCGTTCATCAATTGTCCATTATCCTGAACCGTAAACGTCCTGTGTGAGCTATACAAGGCCCCAATCGGCAGATTCACGTTACCTTGCTGAACCGAAGAGATGACATCATTGATCCCTAGATTTCGAGAGGCCAAGCCCAGTGGATTCAACTGAACCCGAACGGCGTATTTCTGGGAGCCAAACACCGAAACCTGGGCAACGCCGTTGACCATTGAAATTCTCTGGGCCAACATGGTTTCAGCATAGTCATCCACCTTGGACAAAGGGACATAGTCAGAGTTTAAGGAGACATACAAGATCGGTTGATCGGCAGGATTGACCTTGCGTAAAGAAGGAGGTGCCGGCATCCCAACAGGCAGCTTTTTTTGGGCCGTCGAGATGGCGGCTTGAACATCCTGAGCCGCCCCATCCAGATTTCGACTGAGATTAAACTGTAATGTAATCGAGGTTGTCCCCAAGGAACTGGTTGAATTCATGGAATCCACACCGGCGATGGTCGCAAACTGTTGCTCTAGTGGGGTTGCAACAGAGGAGGCCATGGTCGTGGGGCTGGCCCCAGGCAGGCTGGCAGAAACGGTAATGGTTGGAAAATCAACGCTGGGTAAATCACTCACAGGCAAATTCATGTAGCCCACCACCCCAAACAACAGGATGGCAATCATCACAAGGGTTGTCATCACAGGGCGTTCGATAAAGATCCTGGTGAAATTCATTGCGCCTGCCGAACTTTCTATCTCATGGCTCAGGATTGCCGTACTTTAACGTGGAACCCTGGCGCCAGCATAAACTGCCCATCGGTCACAATCTGCTCCCCGGCAGACAGACCATGTCGTATCACTGTGAGATTTTTGACCGTATTGCCAGTCTCCACCGGGCGAATCTGAGCTAGCCCGCGCTGAACCACAAACACATAAGTGCCTTTTTGGCCCTGTTGAATGGCCTGAGATGGAATGACGATGGCATCTTTCATCTGAGTAATGGTCAAGTGGACATTGGCGAATTGCCCTGGCCACAACTGATGCGATACATTCTGGAACGTTCCACGAATGCGAATAGTCCCTGTCGTGGGATCGACATTATTGTCAACAAACGTGACTACGCCTTGAAATCGTTCACTGGAGGTGGTGTTGAGCCTTGCCGAGACCTGAAGTTTACCTTGGTCCTGATAGCGCTTGATCTCGGGCAAATCTTCCTCCGGCACCGAAAACCCGATATAAATCGGATCAATTTGAGACAAGGAAACCAGATTCGTGGTGTTGGCCTGGACTGCATCCCCGAGATGGACCATTAAACTACCGGTTCTGCCAGAGTAAGGGGCCGTAATATAGCAATAGGCCAGTTTCAACTGGTTGGTGGCCACGGTGGCTTCATCACTTTTTTTAACGGCTTTTGCGATTTGAACGGCTGCATAATCCGATTCCAAAATGGCTTCGGCATTTTTGACTGCCGCTGAATCAGATTTTAACGTTTCGCCAGCGGATTTTTGGGCCGCCACCATTTGATCGTATTGCTCTCGTGAGACATAGCCTTGCTGATACAAATTGGCATACCGGCGCTCTTGAGCCTGGGCCAGATTATATTGAGCCGTATCCCGTTTTAAAGCCGCCTCGGCTTGGGCAACTGTCGCCTTATCCTTATCAACCGTCGCCTGTGATTGCTTTATCTGAGCTGTATCCCGGTTAACCATAGCGACAGATTGATCTAAAGCAGCCTGGAAAGTACGTGGATTCAAGGTTATTAACAATTGTCCTGACTGGACAAATTGCCCCTCATGAAAATTAACCTGGGCAACCTGGCCATCCACTTGAGGCTTGAGGCTGACAGTGTTAATGGGTTCAATATTCCCGATGGCATCAATTTCAACCGGAACCGTTTTGGTTTCGACATAGGTCACTTTCACTGGAACAGGTTTTGCGGCCGTACCCGGCTTTTCAATCCCGCCCATTGATTTTTTCTTGAAGACGCCATGGGACCCAAAAATCACGTAAAGACCGACCAAGGCGATGAGTAATAGAATGATGAATATCCATCTTTGAGTCACACCCGTGTCAACAGAGGCTTTTTTAGCCGGTCGATGATAGGTTTGGTTAGCCATTGGTTTTCGCTACCTGCTTCATTGAGTGATAACGGAGCCCCTCAAACACCATGGTTAAAATTTGCCTGGCCTCCTCTAAGATCTCCTCAATGGGTGCATTCAATTCATAATACGGGGGCAAAACCCCACGAAGGCATCTCAGGATCAATTGGGCCAAATGAGTATAATTCTGACTGGCTGTAATCTCTTGGTTTAAAACCGCCTTCTCCAATAACTCCGCTAAAATAGCCTCTCTGGCCTCAAAAAAGTCTTTTAGTCTGCCTCTTAAATGAAAACTGGCCATCACCAACCCTTCTGTATTTCGATGATGTTTATTGACAGACTCATAAATGGTTGCCAGATGCGCCATGAGCATTTTTTGAATAGTTTGAACGTAATCCTTATATGCACTTTCAGCAATAGCTTGCATTTCAGCCAGTTGTTCCGCCTTGGCTTTAGACACAACCGCAAATAAAATATCTTCTTTGCTCTCAAACTCTAGGTAAATGCTACCCTTGCTAATGCCAGCCGTTTCGGCAATTTCATCCAAGGTGGTTTTCTCATAGCCATATTGCCTGAATAAAGCCGTCGCTGCCTCCAATATCAGGACCGGGCGGTTGATGACTTGTTTTTTTCGACCCATCCAGTACACTCTCTTCCGATAAAACAGAGGGTAAGCCTTAAAACCTTGAATCTATTCATTATTGACTACTTTGGCATTTGGGTCAATAAACTGGAAATCCTTCACTTTACAAAAAGCATCCGGCTCTGAGTTTCCCAATGATCCCCTTTTGGCGAAAAATGAGGTCGATTCGGACTTCCTCATGATGATTGATCTTCGTTGGGGCGTTCGGCCGCTTTCACCATGGTTTTGGAAACAGATGCTAAGGCATCATTCCAGGTGAATCGCATTTCAGATGTCCAATCCCCTTCTTTGGACAGATGTTCTCCTAAAACGGCCAGCAAATTCTCACAAATAGCGCCATAATGACGGTTCTCAACTTGATAAGCGATATGCCTGGCACTCATTTCCTGAAGATAAGATTGCATCTTATCAGGATGAGTAATCATCGATATCATGGCTTCGAGCGAAGCCATCAGCTTTTGCTGCTGCTCTTCCAGGGGGGTATGAAATAAAGCGCGGAGATTGGGGTATTTTTCAAACAATCGCTCATAAAACCGAGAGCCCAAGGTCTTTAATCCACCATTTTCATGCTTGGCTCTTTGGAACGTCATCTGTAACAACGGTACATTCAAGCTCATGACCAACTCCTATTTGACATTCGTGATGAAAATAGAGAAAACGCTAGATTTACTATCGCTTAGAATGCCTCAATGGCACTTGACTTAAATCAAGTTAACGGATGCCCGACTGATATCTTCTGGTGTAACTAGAAGACTTAAGGAGTCTCAGTCACTTGGAGAAAGCACCGAACTAAACGCCTGAAAAGCGCTTTCTTCAATCATACCTTAAGTGAGCCGTTAAGACGACGCGCTCCATCTCCAGCCAAAGGCCCGAGTGAACTCTTCTTCAACCTGACGTGAACGCGCAGTGATAATGGCAGCTCGTCCCAAATAGCCCACCAGCTTGGACGGATCCTCAGGACTCACCACCAGCAGGCGTCCAATATCGTTGCGGACCATCGTATAAAGCGCCTCACTCAATAGTTCGTCCGGGTGTACTGTAAACACCTTTTTTGTACCTGCTTCCAGAACCGTCATATGACCTTCACGCTCTTGCTCAAGGGAGCAAACGACATCGCTATGGGTGATAATGCCCTTTATATGACCCACTTCATCCAAAATGGGAATGCCTTTATGGCGTGTGATCAAGGGGTCCATCTTGACAATGCGATCGGCAAGCTCCTGAATCGTCATGGATTCAGGAATCCCCACAGTCTCCGTATCCATGACATCCTTGACCCGGATCATGGAGAGGGGATCGACGCCATATTCACGCATAATATGGTAACCCCGCCTGGCGATTTTTTCAGTCAGAATTGATCGGCGTAAAACAAAAACCGAGAAGAAATAAGAAGCCACACAAGCAACCAATAACGGCAGCAACAGCGTCGGCTCATGAGTCACTTCGAATGTAAAGAGAATTGCGGTTAATGGCGCCCCCATGGCCCCACCCATGACAGCAGCCATGCTTAAGGCAGACCAAAGGCCCACACTCCCAAAGGGAATAACCGTTGCAAGCATCCCGCCCAGGCCTCCGCCAATCATCAATAATGGCGCCAACACCCCGCCAGAGGTTCCAGACCCAAGCGCAATAGACCAGGCAAATGTTTTACCGAGGGTCAGGCTCAGGAGCTGAGAAGCGGGGATACTGCCTTCAAGAAGGTGATGAATGATATCGTATCCAACGCCCAACACTCTGGGGTCAAAATAACCGATAATACCCACCAACAGGCCACCGATCATGGGCCACCACATCCAGTGCATGTGCAGCTTTTCAAAGAGATCCTCAACGCGGTAAACCAGAAACGTGATCAAGGTCGCCGCAAGTCCTGCAACAATCCCAACCAAAAATACGGCGACATACTGTGGACCAATCAAAACAGGATAGGGGGCTGTCGCAAAAATAGGGCCAGCTCCCAGAAGCGGGACACGGCAAATCGCTGCAACCCCTGATGCAATGGCAACCGGAATAAAAGAGCGGGGTTTCCATTCAAATAGCAACAACTCAACCGCCAATAAAACCGCAGCAATCGGCGTTGCAAAAATTGCCGCCATCCCGGCAGCCGCACCTGCGACAAGAAGCGTTTTACGTTCTGCCGATGACAACTTAAACAGTTGTGAAACCAAAGAGCCTAAGGCCCCTCCTGTCATAATAATGGGACCTTCTGCCCCGAATGGCCCACCGGTGCCAATTGAAATCGCAGATGAAATCGGTTTTAGAATGGCCACTTTCGGATTCATTAAGCTTTTTCCAAATAAAATCGCTTCCAGAGCTTCTGGAATCCCATGCCCTCGAATCTTATCGGAGCCATACCGAGCCATAAAACCAATCACTAGCCCCCCCAAGGCAGGAATCAAAATAATCCACGGCCCAAGATGGTTTAATACGGGTGAAATGATTTGGGTGGAATATTCCTGAAAAAACACATAATTACTGATAACCGCAATCAGCCACATGAGCACTTTGGCCACCAGAGCGCCAAGAATGCCAATAAATATGGCCATTATGGAGAGCAGTAAAATCCGTTTATCTTGTGTAAAATCCGCTAAACGTTGATCGATCGTTGATTGATTGGGGTCCATCTATATCCTATCCATTCATTATCAGGGGGCTGAAAATCCAAAACGAGTATCTCTCTTTAATTCTAACAAGAAGCGTATTGCAGTACAAAATTCAGTAACCCACCTCTTTTTCCATGTGACGCTTTTATAATCGTCCCATGGAAATCAGAGTCATCCCACGGGACTTATCGATACGCTTGGAGAATTTCAAGGCGTTTGACCAGATTCGCCATTTCTTGACGCATTTGGGTAATGGGTAGAAAAATCCTCTGACCATGGCCAGGCAAGACCCATGCAAAGTCGAATTTCAGCAATTTTTCACATGAACGGCGCTGCTCCCGCTTATTCCAATAGTAATGTGTGGGAATGGCCAGCTGAAGCTTATCACGATCCCACCAACAGTGGTCACCGCTGAACAAAAATCGGTTTTTATAAAGCAGAACACAATGACCTCGGCTATGGCCTGGTGTCGGAATGACAACAAACTCCGGCTCAATGGAGACAGGATCCTCGCCTTCAATCACAATCTCACTCTCCGGCTGAGACCAAAGCTCTTCACGATGGATGATACGCTTGGCATTAAAGCGCTTGGCATACTTGTCCACATCCCCAACATCATCACTATGGGTCAGGAAAATATAATCGATGCCTCCCATGGCAATGAATTGGTTCACCAAATGAGGCAGAAACTTGGGGGAATCCACCAGCCAATTGCCTTCAGGATGTTGAATAAAATAGCTGCTGCCGCCATAAGACTTGGGGGACGTAAACCCGCAGTAAGACACATTGCCATCAATGTGCATCGGAAAATCCTGATAAATCGTCTTCAGTTCAGTGGATTTATGAAGCGTTCCGATCGAACCGGTCGGACAGCAAACCAGTGCCCGAAGGGCCTCTGAGGTTTCCAATTGCGTCAAGGGCTGGTGATAGACGTAGGAGTATTCTCCGTTATCCGCAAACACATCCGGGGCCAACTGGCGGCATGTATCACAATCAATGCAGGTGGTATCCACAAAAAACTCACCGCTGACATTATCGGGAACCATTTTGTCCGGATTGGCCATTGTTCTCTCCCTCTCACCTCATCCGTCATGTGCAATATTATGATTATGCCGGGATCTCAAAGATAAAGACACCCCCAACCTGTCATGGATATTAGGGGTGTCTCAATCTCTGAACGCATTTGTCTCTCTGACACAATGAGAGATTAGGAGGCTCTTCTTAGGTTAAATAAGATAACTTGCGAACCATCTTCAACACCTGTCAAAGAGGCCACTTGATCCTCATTGCGAATGGCCAGACCATCACCGGCTTCAAGGAGTTGGTGATCGACTTGGATGGTTCCTGTCGCCACATGAAGCCAGTAACTCCGATTCGATGCCAATGACAGATTAATCCGTTCCTCCTGATTGAGCAGGGTTTCATAGATTTGGGCATCCTGGTGGATGGTAACGGATTCTTCCCGGCCATCAGGCGAAACCAATAAACGCCACTGCCCCGCCATAGCCTCAGATGAAAAATTCTTTTGGGCATAGCTTGGGGTTAGGCCATTTCGCTCCGGGAGAATCCAGATTTGCAAAAGATGGACAGGATCTTCCGAGGAGGGATTAAACTCGCTATGGGTAACTCCCGTTCCGGCTGACATTCTTTGAACGTCTCCAGGCCTGATAGCCGAGCCATTGCCCATACTATCCCGATGTTCCAATTCCCCTGAGAGCACAATGGTGACAATTTCCATATCCCGATGCCCATGGGTGGAAAATCCTTTTCCAGGCTTTACGATATCATCATTAATGACCCGAAGATCACTAAATCCCATATGGTAGGAATCCATGTAATCTCCGAATGAAAAGGTATGATAACTATCTAGCCAATCAATTTTGGTGTGTCCTCTTTCGTCTGAGGCTCTTAACGTCATCATGGCAATCTTGCCTCCTTCTGACTTAGTTTCTTCGTGGTTAACTGATGGCGACCTCTTCGACCCGTTGGCAAGCTGGGCACTGGGTCTGAAGCATCGCATCAATAGATAACGGGCCTGCGCCTGAAATCAACAATCCTAAGGCCATACCCAATAACGCAAGGGGATACTCCATCCCCCCTGGTGCGAAAAACTTGCCCCAATGAACTTGTGAAATCGCAACCAGCATTACAATGGCAATATTCAACGCCCCCAGTCGAGTAAAGCATCCAAATAAAATTGATAAGCCGCCGAAAAATTCACCCATCCCAGCCAGCGATGCCCAAAGGATACCTGGGGGCATATGAAGATGCTGGGCAAACATCATTGCGGTCTCTTCCAGGCCATGGCCTCCAAACCAACCAAAGAGCTTTTGTCCGCCATGGGCCATAAAAATGGCCGCCAATACGAGTCGTAATGGGATGGTAAACCAATTTTGAGGGTTTGATTTGATCAGTTGCTTGAACATTGTGCTTACTCCTATATCATCGTTTATTCAACAAAATTCAACTTGAGAACAGTCATCTATACGCTAATCATATCGGATATGCAATTTTTTGCTAGTATGCACTATAATGTAATATACACACTAAAATGAAACTATTGGGATTTGATAAACATGATACATAGTAAAACAAGCTGCCCTGTTGAAATCACCCTCAGTATTTTAGGCGGACGATGGAAGGTCTTGATTTTAAGAGAGTTATTTAAGGGAACCAAGCGATTCAACCAACTCCATCGGGATCTCCATGGCATCACCCAGAAAATGCTCACCCAGCAGCTTCGGGAGCTGGAACAAGCCCAAGTCATTATTCGTCAGGTTTACCCACAGGTGCCTCCTAAGGTTGAATATTCACTCAGCCCTTTAGGGGAAAGCCTTAAGCCGATTTTGGATGCCATGCATCATTGGGGCGTAAACTACCTGGAGAATCAGCCCCAGCTGGAGAAAGCATAAGCCGGACTTAACTTAAAGCGATTTTGTCCTTTGACGTGGTTTTGCCCGATCATATTGCTTGGGCCAAGCCATATCAACATCTAAGGCATCAGCGGCATGAAGGGGCCAGTAAGGATCTCGAAGGAGTTCACGCCCTAATAAAATCAAGTCGGCTTGCCCCGACTCAATAATCTCATTGGCCTGGTGGGCTTCGGTAATCAACCCCACGGCACCGGTTAAGATATGAGACTCTTCACGGATCTGGTGAGCAAACGGGACTTGATATCCAGGCCCGGTTGGAATCTTCACGTGAGGCAACAAGCCGCCTGAAGAGCAATCAATTAAATCCACACCTAAAGGCTTAATCTCTTTTGCCAGTTGAACAGATTGCTCAATATCCCAACCCCCCTCGATCCAATCCGTTGCTGAAATTCTCACAAACAAGGGCAACCGTTCCGGCCAAACGTCACGAATCGATTGAATAACGTCCTTTAGAAATCGGGTTCGGTTTTCAAAGGATCCACCGTATTCATCGGTCCTTTGGTTGGAAAGCGGGGATAAAAACGTATTGATCAAGTAGCCATGGGCTGCATGGATTTCAATGACTTGAAATCCACTTTCTAAAGCCCGTCTTGCAGCATCCTGAAAATTCTGAACGAGGGTTTTAATCTCGGCTGAGGTCAACGCCTTGGGCATCGGATACTGTTCTGAAAATGGAACCGCCGAAGGCGCAACAGGTTGCCATCCGCCTGAAGAAATCGGGACAAGATTATTACCAACCCATGGGGCTTCCATACTGGCTTTTCGACCGGCGTGGGCCAACTGAATACCAGGGACAACACCAGCTTCTTGGATAAAGAGGGTGATTCTTGAGAGCATCTCCATGTGGCTGTCCTGCCAAATTCCCATATCTTCCGGGCTGATTCGGCCACGGGGTTCTACAGCAGTTGCCTCCATCATGATCAATCCGGCGCCACCTACCGCTCGGCTTCCCAGATGAACTAGATGCCAATCGTTGGCATGACCATTCTCACAGGAATATTGGCACATGGGGGACATGGCGATTCTATTCTGAAAACGTATATCCCGAATGGTCAGTGGTTCAAACAAGCGTGCCATTTGGCTCCCTCAATGACAACAGGATTGCTCAGCCCTTTCTCCGGTTTCAAAGGCACCATTCAGTGACAGATCATTGATATTAAGCTCGGGTGCTCGCTTAAAAACCTGGATGAGTTCATCCAACACCCGTTGCTCATCATGATGACGAATGGCATCCACGACACAAGTTTCCAGGTGTTGCTTCAATATCTCTTCGGAAAGCTTATCCAAGGCCGATTGCACGGCCTTTAACTGATGAAGCACATCAATGCAATATTTTTGATCATCAACCATCTTGTAGACATAGTTTAGGTGCCCCATCGCTTTGGAGAGGCGCGCCTTCAACTTTTCTTTGGATTCATCAGTAATGGCCATACATTGGAGTATAAGTCAACTGGCTCAAAATCACAAATCCGTCTGCCTTAAGCCAATGAACCCTCTAAGCGTTTTTTATCTGGCCCCATAAATGCTATGAGCTTGGGTATGCCATGATGGACGAAAATATTCTCATATTTTCGACTTCCATATGAAGCGCCGTACAATCCAATACCGCTGAGCCATCCTCGAACTCGATAATATGATGAGGCTTATACCCAAAAGATAAAAGCCTTTCACGATCATTCATCTCCAAGACCTCATTCAATCCACTCATCCCACTATATACCCTATCACCAACCTCATGCTCTAGTATAGTTTAGCCTGTACCGCATTTCAACAGTTGAGCTTGAAAATCACCCAACTGTCTAGTAGTAACGTCTATTTGTTTTAAATATCCTTATCCTTTTTATATCCTTATCCATTTTAAAGCCAACTCATGGGTCACCTGCTCCTATTGCCCCTTTCGCTTTGACAAGCCTCATGGTTCAGTCTAAGGCATTATAGCCAAGCCTGATAACCAATAGATATTTTTAGCGCTTTGCCCATTCCGACGCATCCATCCTGCCATGATTCGTCAAAATGTCTCCCTCGCCCTCGCAGCACTTACTTGTTATAGTAGATAGGTAAAGAAAATTGATATTTTCTTTCGTGATTTGCTGAATTTATTGGCATCAGGTTCCTGAAACAATATTTCGCACTTCCTATGGAATGACCTATTATTCATGAGAGAAACCGCCTTTTCCTCAACCCCTTTCATACAATTTAAGAGACATGTTGGATGAAGCAAAAGCTGATTGAGCAATCGGTACTATTTGCCAGCGTGGTCAAATGGTTTTTGATTTCCTCCTTTATTGGCGTGGTAATTGGCGCTGTAACCACGATCTTTTTAAAAATTCTGGGGTGGTCAACGTTTACCTTGTCCCAATGGCCATGGTATTTTTTAATGCTCCCGTTAGGGATGTTTG
>JANWKX010000006.1 GCA_025451145.1 Vampirovibrionales bacterium | reverse complement strand
TGGGGCCACCCTATATTCGCATCCTCAAAGAAAAAACCTTTGGCCAATACATCCGTGAAGATGGCCCCCAGAGCCATCAGAAAAAGGCTGGGACACCCACCATGGGGGGATTACTCATTCTGGTCACTGCTTTACTCACGCTGGCTGGGTTTTTAATCTGGAAGCCTGGGATCATCAACATGGAGCTGGGGTGGGCTGTGTTACTCCTCTTGGTGTTTGCCTTGATGGGATTTTCCGATGACTACTTGAAGATAGCCAAGAAAAAGAACAAAGGTCTTTCCGGGTGGTCAAAGCTCCTGATTCAAGTCGTTTTTAGCGGTGGGTTAGGCGTTTGGATGATGTGGCAAGGTTACTCCTCCATTTCTCTGTTTGGCCCTCATGCCATCAATCTGGGTTGGTTTTACCCGTTGTTTGCCGTTTTAGTCATTACCGGAGCATCGAATGCCTATAATTTGACTGATGGCCTAGATGGCCTGGCGGGTGGTACTGGGTTTGTCTCCTTGATTGGGTTTGCGTTTCTGTTATCTGGCAGTCATCCAAGCTTGATGCTCTTTGCATTGGTTTTAGCGGGTGGATGTCTAGGCTTTTTAGTGTTTAATCGTTATCCTGCCCGGATATTTATGGGCGATACCGGGAGTTTAGCCATCGGCGGGGCCATGGGGGCTATGGCGATTTTGGGGAAAGTGGAGCTGTATTTGCTGTTACTGGGGGCTATTTATGTTCTGGAGACGCTGTGTGTGATCTTACAGGTCAGCTACTTTAAGCTGACCAAAGGGAAGCGGCTGTTTAAAATGAGCCCGCTCCATCACCACTTTGAGCTTTCAGGCTGGAAAGAGCCGACCATCGTCTTTACCTTTACGATGACCCAGATTTTGTTGAGTGTGATTGCGGTTTTACTATACAATAGAAGCTAAGATGAAAACATTGTGGAAAGATGAGCCGGTGACGCTTTTGGGGTTATCCAAAAGTGGTATCGCTGCGGCCACCTATTTAGCCCACCGTGGGGCAAAATGCTTTTTAAGCGAAACCACGCCAGCCATTCCTGCCAACAAGGAGCAACGCGCTCAACTGGAAGCCTTGGGGGTTGAAGTGGAAATGGGCGGCCATTCTTCAAAATGTTTTGAACACAGTGATCTGGTTGTTGTCAGCCCAGGGATACCACCCTCATCTACTATTCTTAAAGAGCTGGAATTAAGTGGCAAAACCATTATTAGTGAGGTTGAGTTGGCTTACCGGGAAACAGAAACGCCCTTGATTGGGGTGACAGGCACCAACGGAAAAACCACCACGACCACCCTGATTTCCATGATTCTTCAGGCATCAGGGAAATCGGCCCCTGCATGTGGCAATATCGGAATTCCTATCATCAGCCTGGCTGAAGATCCCCATGATTATCTGGTGGCAGAGCTAAGTTCATTCCAACTGGCTTTTTCACCGACATTTAAAGCCAAAATCGCCCTATTTATGAATTTTAGGCCGGATCATTTGGACTGGCACGGGTCTGTGGAAGCCTATAAAATGGCCAAATTTGCCTTGTTTATCGGAGCACATACACCGGAGTGGTGTATTCTCAATGCAACCGATCCCGTTTGCCGGGAAGTTGGCCAACGGACCCACGGCAAATGCTTGTGGTTTTCTCAAGATCTGGATTCTGTCAGCGATTTCGAAAACTATGTGGGTTTGGATAAAGACGGTAACATTCTGATTAAGCTGGAGAAACAGCCTATTGAAAAGGTGCTCAATGTCTCCCAACTGAAGCTGGTAGGCGCCCATAACCACGAGAATGTCATGGCGGCCACCGCAACCTGTTATCTGCTGGGGATTCCAGTGGAAATCATGGCGCAAGCGGCATCAGCCTTTGCTGGGGTTGAACATCGATTGGAACCTGTGGCCACCCTCCAGGGGATTACCTACTACAACGACTCCAAGGCAACCAACCCGGATGCGTCACTGTCAGCATTGGCAGCGTTTTCACCTCGAAAGGTGGTTTTGATTGCGGGCGGACGCGATAAAAAAACCGATCTCCAGGAATTTGTCGATTCCGTCAAACGCAATACGACTCATGTGGTCTTGTTGGGCGAAGCGGCTGAACGATTTAAATTAGAACTCCAGGCGGCAGGATACCATTCCGTCACGATGGTGGCCTCTTTGGAAGAGGCCATTGAGAAAGCCTCCTCCCACGCCACGCCAGAAACGCCGGTTCTCTTTTCTCCAGCCTGTTCCAGCTTTGATATGTTTAAAAACTTTGAAGAACGGGGACAAGCATTTAAGCAAGCGGTACTCACCCTGCGTTCTATCGTTGTTCACTCATAAAGGGGAATTGGATGTTTGAAGATGTTGGCCATCGTCAATCTCATGCCCCTCGATCGCATCGGCGCAACAAGGGCCAGCAAAAACCGAAGCCCCCGGAAGAAGCCAAACAAAAGATTCAGCCCCTTTTTGCAAACCTGGATCGCCCTTTAATTTATACGGTCATTGCCTTAAGCATCCTGGGGCTGACAGCAGTTTTTTCGGCAAGCGCCATGGAGGCCATCGATAAATATGGCAACAGCCTCTATTTTGTCCAACGCCAGTTGATTTTCTTTATCCTCGGGTTTGGCCTGATGTTTTCGGTGGCCAAATTTCCTTACTTCTACTGGTCCAGGTTGACCAAGCCCTTGGCGCTTATCGTGATTGGTTTATTGATCTATACTCTGCGCAGCGGGGTGGAAGCATATGGGGCCGAACGTTGGATCCGCGTTTTTGGATTTCAGTTTCAGCCCTCAGAATTGGGGAAAATCTCCACGGTTCTGCTCTTGGCCCAAGCCTTAAACCACAATCGGAATCGAATCTGGAATCTGAATTTCTGTATTAACTTGCTACTCATTGGCGCGACCATTTGGCTCATTCTGAAGCAACCCAATTTGAGTATGACCATTATCTTGGCCTCTCTCAGCGCGGGGATTATGTTTATTGCAGGAATTCGGCCCTTGGTATTGGGCTCTGCCGGTGTTTTAGGCGGGACGCTTCTGGTTTATAAACTGATGCATACTGAATATCAGATGCGCCGGATTCGAGGCTGGCTGAATCCATGGAAAGATGCTCAAGATACAGGATATAACCTGATTCAGTCCTTGTATGCCATTGGTTCTGGTGGGATTTTTGGGAAAGGCCTGGGAATGTCCCACCAAAAACTGTATTACTTACCCTTTCAATATACCGATTTTATTTTTTCCGTATGGGCGGAAGAATGGGGCCTGCTAGGGTGTTTTGTCCTGATTGGGCTTTTTCTGACCCTGCTTTATCGAGGGGTGGTTATAGCGTCCAGTTGCCAGAGCAAATTCGGTCAGCTCATTGCCATGGGGATTACCTTAATCCTGGCCTGCCAGATGACCATTAACATGTTTGTGGCCACGGGGCTTTTTCCCGTGACGGGTGTGACCTTGCCCCTGATTAGCTATGGGGGAACGTCTGTTCTGGTGACCATGACCATGCTGGGTATTTTATTGAATATTTCGCGATATCGGACGTCGGTTCAGTCCTTAAATGCTGCTGTCAAATCATGATTCGTGTTGTTGTGACTGGTGGTGGGACAGGAGGCCATCTTTATCCAGCCTTGGCTGTGGCAGAGGCCCTCAAACAAGATTCAGAAATTGAAGCGATTCTCTATATCGGAAATACCCATCGGAAAGAAGCTCAATTGGTCCCTCCAGCTGGGATCGCGTTTCAAGGCCTGATTTTTTCGGGGATGCCCAGAACCCTAAGTCCGGCACTGTTTAAATGGGGTTTAGGCCTCTTTCAATCCTTCCTTCAGGCACAGCGATATTTAAAGGACTTTCGACCGGATGTGGTGTTTGCCACAGGCGGGTATGTGACGGCCCCGGTTTTGATGGCGGCGCTGTCTTTAAATATTCCCTATGTCATTCATGAGCCTGATGCTTTTCCGGGCTTGGTGAATCGCCAGATGTCTCGATGGGCAGAGGTGGCGACCTGCGCATTTGCGGATGCCCAGAAACGGCTGAAGGCTAAAACCCTTAGTGTCACGGGAAATCCCTTGAGAAGTCAAATCGGTCAAGTCACTAAAGCACAGGCCCTTGAAAGGCTTCATTTGGGCTTTGATTTAGAGAAACCAACCTTATTGGTCACTGGCGGTTCACAAGGCGCCAGACGGATTAACCAGGGGGTTCTGGATGCCTTACCACAATTGATTGAGGACCTAGGGTTTCAAGTCATTCATCAAACCGGTGAAGCCCTGTTTGAAGAAACACGCTCCCAATGTCCTGAGGCCTATCGCCAGCATGCGGCCTATTGGATGGCGCCCTTTTTTGAGGATATGGCTTCCGTTCTGGCGTTAGCCGATATTGCTGTGTGCCGCTCCGGTTCAATGACCTTATCCGAGATGTACCGTGCCCATATTCCGATGGTGCTGGTTCCTTATCCATATGCGGCAGCGGATCATCAGCGCCAAAACGCGTTGGCCTCCCAACGTGCCGGTGCCTCCCTGATGGTTGAGGATCATGAGTTTACCGGGAATAAGCTGGTCGAGATTTTGACGGCATTGACCCACGATAACGGCGCACTCCTTCGGATGCGCCAGCAAGCCGAAGCCTTGTCGGCTCCTGATGCAACGGCTTCGGTGGTGAAAATCATTCAATCGGTGGGAATGAGGAATTCATCTTGACATTTAGGATTAGGGCAAGCTAGAATTTTAGCCTCAGGAGTTTAATAATGGGGCGTCGCCAAGCGGTAAGGCACCTGGTTTTGGTCCAGGCATTCAGAGGTTCGAATCCTTTCGCCCCAGCTTCTTTTTAGATTTCATATTTATAGATAGTCGGTAGCTTAAAGCCAAGTTTTTAGGGGCTGAGTTGATAATGCGCCTTGGCTCTTAAAAATCATCGCCTGAATCGGAATATTGTTCAGGAAATGTTTGTTCAACTGCCTTGAAGATGACATCCTGAACCCATTTTTGATATTTAGAGTAACCGTTTTTTTCTGCAGCGGCCTTGATCTCGCGCTTCATTCGAGGTGTAACCCTCATGCTGATAGTCTCCGTTTTACGCTTTTCGGCATAGCGATCGTAATGCTCAGCGATTGCTATAAGTTCCTCTCTGCTCATTTGAGTAAAATCTTTATTTTTAGGGTCCTTGATTACCATGTCGGTTCCTCCTTTTCGTTTGCCCAATCATAGGCAGTGATAATGAGAACTTTCTGGCTGGGTTCGATCCACTCAAAAATTATCAAAATAACTTCATTGAGGCTGGTTTTACCGACTCGATAAAGTCGGCCAAGCTTAGCATCTCCTTGAAGAGTGAAATTGGTGAATGCTTCTTTAACCATTGTTGCATTAACGCCATGCACGGCTTGACAGTGGGTTCGGCCATCTTTTTCTCGGACAAATTTAAATTGAATTGATGTGCCCATATTTTTATTATAATGTCATTACAAAATTTGTCAATACATTTTATTATAGTGCTCCCAGAGAAAGCCTCATACAGCGTGCTACAAACCTATGGGGATTCAAATTACAGAAGTGATTGTTGGGTTTTGAGTTCTCGGATATTAAAAATATCGGATTCAACGATGGCTTTGCGCAGATCCTCATCCGTAAACCCGGTGGCTTCTTCGAGCTGGTGGGCGATTTTGGGATCTTCAAAAGTTTTAAATAACGTTTGGATGGCAAAACGCTGATGGGCATAGCGCTTTTTCATTTTTAGGGCCTCAAGGGCAATAAACCCCGAAATTAAGGCAGCAGATGGCGGCATCGGCGCTTCCGGGAAAACCTGGTGATAGGTCTCTAAGTCTTGAATGGCTAAATATTGTTCCAGCAATCGGTAATGTTCCCAGGCGCCAATGACCTCATTCTCAGGTCGGTTGCCACTGGCGTTGGCTTCATGGGGGAGGACCCGGAACTGCGTTAAGGTTTCCGGGAGAATATGCATGTCGTAAGCCAAGCATAGACGTACCCAGAACTGCATATCGGCCAGTTTGCAGAACCGGGTATCATACAGGCCGAGCTTATCATGACAGGCTTTTCGGACTAAAACGCTGGGATGGCAAAGGCAATTGCCTTTATAAAAAAAGTGGTTCAGCCATTCAAAGCGAGAACGGTTCGGTTGATGATGGAAAATATGGTAATAAAAGTGCTCTGTATTGGTAAAATCCTGTCCGGTTTCATTAATAACCTGCACATCCGAGAAAACAGCCCCTACTGCGGAGTGCTTTTCCAGAAAGGCCACTTGGGCTTCCAGTTTTTCAGGTAAAAAGGCATCATCCGAATTGAGAATCGCGATATACTGCCCTTGGGCCAATGAAATGCCGTGATTCGTGGCGACAAACTGCCCCTGGTTTTGCTCGAACCCGATGAAGCGGATACGTGGATCCTCAAAGGTCCGAATTTTGGCCACGGTCTGATCCCTCGAGGCATCATCCACGATAATCAGCTCGAAATCGGATAATGTCTGATTCAGGACGCTCTGGATGGCGTATTCAATAAAGGGCTCATGGTTATAGGCTGCCATAACGACACTAACAACAGGCTTCATGCTAGGATTTCCGTTTATAGCGTTTGTCGTAGTCTCGCTTTTGAACCAGGTACTTGAGGGGCGCTTTCCAAAGCGGGGCTGTGAACAAATCGTCAATAATGCCTTGCCGAAACGCCACTCGCTTCCACAGCGCCTCGTTATCGGTTCCGGTTAAGGCAATAAATTCCTTATTGGTAAACCCGAAACGCCCTTCGATTTCTGAGGCAAGTTGCCGATCCGCCAGGAGCTCATAGAGCAAGTCCAGGGCAAAGCTGATATGAGAGGGCTCCTGGGTCTCCAGGCAGACTTTTGCAAAGACAAAGGGAATCAAATGGTCCGGGATGTCCTCGCCATATTTTCGGGCATCGGGGAAAACCCGGAGAAAGGTTTCGAAAGGTTTTAAATTGAGGTAATGCCTGAGGATATGCTTCATTTCCCATCGGTGACGGATGGTGGCTTGGGTTGTCGGCGCGCTGGAGTTGCCGCTATTGGCCAGGATTCTAAATTTGAGCAATGGCTCCGGGATGATATGAATTTCAGCTTGAAGACAAACCCGGATCCAATATTCAAAATCGCAAAGCTGGAATAATCGGCGGTCATAAGGCCCTACCTTTTCCTTACAGGATCGGCGGATAAGCATGCTGGAATGGCAGAGGCAATTGCCATGATAGAAAAAGTGGTTTAGCCATTCGTAACGTGAACGGTTGGGCTGATTGAAGATGTTGCAATAAAAATGATTCTTATCTGGGTATTCTTGACCATCATCATCCATAATGGTCGCGTTACTAAAAACGGCTCCCACTTCCGGATGGGCGTCAAGATAGGCAACCTGTGCTTCAATCTTATGAGGGTAAAACGCATCATCTGTCGCCAGATTCGCGATATACTCTCCGGTGGTTTGGGAAAGGGCTTTTTCTGTGGCAAACACAGGGCCGATGTTTTTTTCGAATGCCGAGGCGTGAAATCTTGGATCCGAGAAGCGGCTCATAATTTCAAAAGTTTTATCGGGAGAACCATCATCGACCACAAAGAATTCAAAATCCGAGTAACTCTGATCAAGCACACTCTGGACGGCTTCAGCCACATATTTTTCATGCTTATAGGCCGGGGCTATAATACTGACTCGTGGCATCTATGGCGTTCCAACTCTTTCGATTTATGACTATGATATCAATCTTTTCAAGGGTGAGCCATCCGAATGACCCTCCAACCGTTAGATTACTGAACAGGTTTGGTGGCGACGTAAAGCGCGGATTTTTCAGCAATGCCGCTGGCTTGAAGCAAGGGAAGACCAAAGTGTTCCGGCCCGTAGCATTCTAGTTGAAATCCGCCTGATTGAATTGTTTCAATAAAGCCTGTTTTGGAATAGATCCGGTAATGATCGCCTTGGCCAAAATGTTTCCACCGATCGGCCTCTGAGGTGATGGCAGAATCTTCATAGGTTTCTTGCAGGTTTAACAGAATCGGAGCCAGAAAAAGCCCGATGCCACCGGGTTTTAAGATGCGATAGAGTTCGCTTACCCCTTTTTGATCATCTGGTAGATGCTCCAGGACATGCGAACAAATAAACATATCCACGGAGTGTGATCCATAAGCCTGAATATTCATTAAATCAACCTGATCATCGACATCACGACGATATAAATCCGCCGTTCGGTAGTTTAGAAACGAAAATGTTCTCAGAAAGGCGCTTAAGGCTTTGGCCGGTGAAAAATCCACAAAAAAGCAGGACCGCTCAGGTGCGACTTGAAATTGGGCTTTTTGAAAATAAGACTGAAGAAAAAGCGCACACAACCTGTCCCGATCGGAAGCTTCACATTGAGGGCATAAATAAGCATCCAGATTAAGAGTCTCTCCTTGCGTGACATCGTGAATATACCCATGCCGTTTTTGCTCTTCCAGGAAAAATGCGGGGAGCGGTAAATAGCCATCCACACGGCTTTTACAAACCGGACAGTGTAATGTCTCGGTTGCCTGTATTGAAGTATCGTTTAATAGCTTCGATGGGACCATGCCACAATCTCCTGTATTTCGGCGCTTAATTTAATCATAGCTTGCTGGGTAGTCAGATAATATCATCCGTTTGATCCATTACGATGCGCCATACGGTAATATCCTGATCCTGGTGATACCCCTTAAAACAGTCGGGTAGAAGCTAAAACGGTAAAGTCATTTGGATGAAGGATTTTATTTGTTGCAGAGAGCGGTTTTGATAAAAGAAGGGAATCCATGTGATAAGATATAAAATCATTTAGAGGGTGGTTAGCTAGAGGTTTGATGGTGGAGAGTAGAATGATTAACGTAACCAAATCAACCGTTCCGCCGCTTGAAGAATATATCCAATATCTCCAGGGAATCTGGGAGCGTAACCATTTTACCAATCATGGGTGTTTGGTCAATGAATTAGAAGAAAAGCTAAAAGCTTATCTACAGGCAAATCATTTTTATTATGTCTCAAACGGAACTGTTGCCCTGCAACTAGCGATTCGAGCACTGGATTTATCCGGAGAAATATTAACGACTCCTTTTTCCTATGTTGCGACAACTGCCAGTATTGCTTGGGAGCACTGTAAGCCGGTCTTTGTTGATATTGATCCCGAAACCCTGACCATCGATCCCGATAAACTTGAAGCTGCCATAACCAACAAAACCCAAGCCATTTTAGCGACCCATGTCTATGGAAATCCATGTGATGTGGAGCGGATTGAACAGATTGCCAGGAGCCATGGGCTTGCCGTGATTTATGATGCCGCCCATTGCTTTGGCGTTACGTACCAATCACAGCCTATTACCCATTACGGCGATATTTCGACCTTAAGTTTTCATGCCACCAAGCTGTTTCATACCGTGGAAGGTGGCGGGGTTGTGACTCGCAATGATGACTTGGCCCATAAAATATCTTATCTGATGAACTTTGGGCACAATGGCCCTGAAGCCTTCTTCGGTTTAGGAATTAACGCCAAAAACAGCGAACTGCATGCGGCTATGGGACTTTGTAACTTACCCCGTGTTAATGCCGTTATCGAGGGCCGTAAGGCTGTTTCAGATCTCTATGACTCATTATTGCTTCCTACGGGACTGATTACTCGCCCTCGGATACGTTCCGGGACAGAATATAATTATGCGTATTATCCGGTTCTTTTCGCTTCGGAGGCAGATTTGCTTAAGGTCAAGCAGGAATTGGTCAAACATAATATTAATACGCGTCGTTATTTTTATCCGTCCCTGTCTCAATTGGATTATGTGGGCAATCAACCGGTTCCGATTACCGAAGATATTGCAAAGCGTGTTCTTTGCTTACCGCTGTTTGACTCGTTGCCACATGAGATCGTCTCGGAAGTTTCCAATATTATTGTGAATACACTCTCCCATGTGATGATATGAAAACTTTGGCCATTATGCAGCCTTACCTTTTTCCTTATATCAGCTATTTCCAGTTGCTACACGCAGCCGATCTGTTTGTGATTCATGATGATGTCCAATATATTAAACAAGGTTGGATTAATCGAAATAATATTCTCTTGAATGGTCAAAAGCATCTGTTCTCCTTTAGCCTCAAGAAGGATTCCGCTTATGCTTTGATTAGTAATCGGGCCTTTTCGGACGAGTTTCCCAAAGAGCAGCATCGTTTTTTTCGCTTATTGCAAAGTGCCTACGCTAAAGCACCGTTTTA
>JANWKX010000005.1 GCA_025451145.1 Vampirovibrionales bacterium | reverse complement strand
TAATGGTTTCACCGGTTGCTGAATAATTACCACCGGTTTGGAAGCTGAGATTATAGGCTTCAGCCGGTCCGGCTCCAGAGACATTGACATTACCGACGACTGTCATATTGCCGGTTTTGGTTAAATCCCCGATTTGTAAGGTTCCAGCGGTAATTCTCCCGAGTTCAGGGTTAGAAACATCAAAGAGGGTTGGGCTGTCATGGTTATCGGTAACACCGCCAATATTCACCGCAACATTTTGGGTGGGTTTCAGGGTAACCCAATTCGCGCCAGCGTTAAGTGTTCCACTGGGCGTAATGATCATTTGTGGGCCTTCAAGGTTAATATTGCCGTTGCTGGAGGTAATAGAGTTATTCACCTCTAAAACATCTGCACCGCTACTATCCTGATCGGCTAAGAGATTAACATCACCATTGGTTGAGGAAATGGGTCCATTGGTATAAATACTCCAGTTTGTTGTGGTGTTAACGTATTTCCCGGTCAGGCTGCCATTTATACTGACGGCACCACCACTGTTATACAAATTGAATCCATTTCCGCCAGAGGAATTACCTAGATGCAAGTCACCACCAAAATTATTATTGACATAAGCCAAGCCACCGGTGTTGATAAACATCGAGCCGGTAGAGGTATTAATATTCGCACCAACAGCACCAATATTACCGGTACCACTGGACAACGTAACAACACCTCCTGTAACACTTCCACCGGTTTGAGAAATACTGCCTGAACCGTTGGCACTAATGAGGGTGTTGGCACCACCACCCACATTATTAGTGAGTGAAATAGGGCCGTTATTGGTGGTATCCAGGGTAACGCTTCCTGCACCCGTCACAGTAATGGGACCGCTTTCAGTCATGGCCCCACCGGAGGTGATATTAACCGTCGTTGCCCCACCGTTGACGGCTCCGGTAACGGCTGTTCCTAAGACAGTGACATTTAGGGTCTGAGTGCCCAAGGTAATGGTTTGGCCACTGGCAGAGTAATTACCGGCATCCTGCATGGTCAAGTTATACCGACCGGCAACGTTTAAGTTGCCAACAACGTTAAAATTGCCACCGGTTGCGGTATTTCCAATCTGGACATTGGCTGCTGTAAGACGCCCTAGTTCTGGGTTTGAAATATCAAATAACCCGGCAGAATCTGCGTTATCTATCCCACCGCCGACATTAATCAACTTGCTGACTGAAGAGTCGATATAAATATTCCCGGAGCCGGCGTTCACGGTATTATTGATGATCATCTCAGAGCCAACCAGGTTAATATCTGCATTGCCTGAATTAATGGTCCCTCCGATGGACACAAATCCGTTGTTGGCTAATCCGGTATCGGCAGTCACGTTAACGGCCCCACCACTGGTGGTGATAGCGCCAGTCAAGCTGATATTGTTATTGGCATCAACGGTAAAGCCTCCGCCACCAGTGGTGACATTATTGACAGAAACATCGCCACTGGTGGCAACTAAGTCGACACTGGCGGATTTACCACCACCTGCACCGGTGGTGTTTAAGTTTCCGAGAATCAAATTGCCACCGGTAATATTAATGGAACCGCCTTCAGTCCGAATGGTATCGGTGGTGTTCATCATCCGAATCTGGCCACCGGCATTCAGGGTTAAGGAAGCATTCCCACCCAGGGCCAGTACACCACCCGCCATGGGATCAATGGTGATACTATTGCTTGCTGTAAGATTAATATTGGTGGTTTGAGAAAGGTATTGTAAATAGCCTTGGGTAATATAACTGTAACTGCTTAAAGGATTGCCTGAGGGGGTTCCCCACTCAGCCGCAATGGTTTGCTCAACCATTTGACGATCAGCTGTTGATAGGGCAGTTTTATAGACAATAATTTGGCTGACATAGCCAGCATACCAGTTTGTGTCACCGCCACCTTCAAGACCGTTACCTTTCCCAATTCGAGCAGATGCCGTAATATTGAGAGGTGACGTAAAACCATCAGATGCGGCTTGTTGGCCATTAATATAGAGGTTTCTACCACTAGATTGGCTGAGTGATGTGGAAAACGTATTCCACGTATTTTGCGCAGGCACACCACTGGAAGCAGTCAACGGGTTTCCATTATTATCAAAACTAAAGTGGGTTGTGTCATCCCAGCCATATTGAAAACTGCCATTGCCTGTTGAGCCATGCACACCTAAGAAGTAGTTTTGCGTATAGAAGGCTAAAGGAATTGAAAAGTGCATGTCTGCCAAAGCAAACATGGTGTAGTTTGTACCACTAATGCCTGCTAAGCTAAAGTTGTAAAAATCGCTGGCGCCATTAAATAATACTGATGGATGGCCATTTACAGCATTTGCAACGTACGCCCCTTGAGCACTTCCTGTACCTTGTGTTGCATTATCGCCGTTACCGGATTGATCCCACCAAGTTGTGACATTTCCACCACTGGTACTAACATTATTGGCGTCGAATAATGCAACGAGGTTCCCAGGTGTATTATAGCTGAATTGTTGGATGACAATATCCGAAGGATCAAGAAGAAGGGTTCCTTTACTGCCATCTGCCGCTAAAAGATTGACGTTTCCCAAAAAATCCAGGTAGCCTTTACCCGAAACTTCCGAAAAACCACCTAACCCACCATTGACACCACCTTGGGCACTAATATTTCCATAGAAGTAAGTGCTGTTATCAGACCAGACAATGACCTTTCCGCCATTTCCCTGGGTTCCGGCATCGGCATAGATGTAGCTATCCGGGCCAACATAGTTATAGATTGCGTGGGTAAAATCGCCTGTGCCATGGGTATCACCGCCAATGAGGGCTGTTCCGCCACCCAAATCACCGGATACGTCAATCATAGATAGGGAATCTAGCGAAATTTGCTTGGCAGCAATTTCAACATTGCCCCCTTTGCCGCCCATATCACTGGAAGCTGTGATAATACCATCGTTAATTACTGCATCGCTTGTTAAAGTGATATTGCCCCCGTTAGGTGTACTCCCATTGCCCCTGGCATCAATAACACCAGAGTTAGCAATGACGGTGTCAGAGCCAGATGTTCCGGATAGTGCAATTTCACCATCAATACTATTAAAGCCTTCGGCGGTCATAATGCCGCTGTTGTTAACCGCTTTGGTATAAATATTTTGTTCTAAAGCTGCTTGAGCGTTAATAATCCCACCTGGGGCATTGAGAGTGCCTGAATTGGTAATGGCTTCCTGTACCCCTTGAACGGCTTGTTTCAAGGTATCGTCAACAGTCACATTAACGGCAAGGTTGTTAGCCACCGTCATACTGACTTGGGAGCCAACGGCTAAGTCAATTTGACCTTGGGGCGCATAAATGTTTCCGGAGTTTTCAACATGGCCACCACTTAGAACCACATATCCGCCAACAGCAGTTTGAATATTGCCTTGGTTGGTGACCGAAGCGCTTGGGTTTGAGCCTTGGGTAAAGGTGTATTTACCGTTTTTAAAATCTTGATCTGAAATTCCCAATGTTGAGGCATGGAGCGCACCCACATTGACTTGAGCGGAACTGCCAAAAATAATGCCTGAGGGGTTGGTAATAAAGACCTGCCCATTGCTGTTCATGGAGCCCAGGATTTCAGAGGGTGCAGCCGTCCCTGTGACTCGGTTTAAAATGACCGATTGGGCATTAGGCAGGTTAAAGTTGACGGTTTCACCCTGATTAATATTAAAGGTTTGGTAATTGGCGATGGATTGTTGAGACTGGGTGGAAACGTTTAAGGTATTGCCGTTTTGCTGGAACTGGACATTTCCGGCAGCAGATTGATAGCCTGTCGGCAAGGCATGGGCAGTCCCGGAAAACAGGGATAAAAAGGCAAATGACGACAAAGCCACCGAACAGGCTAGTCTGAACGGTGAGTGTGAAACGAGTGGTAAATCAGTGAATAAAGGCGGCGGCAGATTGAGCCGATCAACTTGTAAGATATCCTTTAAGAAATTGAACTCTTGCTGTAACGCAAAGAAAACGCGGGGAGCCTTATCCAGGCATCCAAACAGCTCAGCGAGTGAGCGGAGTTCGTGTTTGTAAAAAACTTGTATCGAATGCTCGTAGTAACCGATATATCGGTCCTTACAAAAGCGATCCTCAACAATAGCCTTAAGAAACATATGTATCCTTAATCGCGTCAGCGCTACCTACAGCGAATTATTTTTCGCTGTGCCCGTCATAGAATTTCAGAAGGTAAACAAGGTATCGGATCGCTTCTATAGATCTAAAGAGAATTGCCTATATTCTCTGTAATAAAACTTAATAACCGGCAGGAGGCTTAAAAACATTGTTATTTCCAGCAAATTCTATCCAAAAAACCTGATATACAAGGGGGTTTTGGTTTCAATACATATCGCCTGAGACTGAAATGAATGCCCCTGAATAGACTTCCAAAATACAATGCCATAGCCTCTTTACGATACAGATAATCTGCAATATGGTAATGCCGATCAAACCTGATCGGTTAATATCTTTACGGAAGTTTCTTGGGGTGGTGGAAAAATGCGAAGATTCATTTCAAAGTCAGAACCGTTTTCTTTGCCCCAGGTGGTTTTGATTGCCATTATCTATTTTATTGTGCTGCGCATCATTACGGATTTGGCTGTTACTTTAATTGCGTTTATGGCACCCCAGGCACAGCCCTATGTTCAACGGGTGTTACAAGTTGTGCCAATTCCATTGCTGGTGCTTTTGATTCCTATAGTGCTTGCCATGATTATTATCTGGATTAACCAGGTCGTGCGTCCGGAAAAGCCTCAAGATCATGAAAAATCAACCGGGCTTTTGCCTTCTTTTTTTACAACTCAACAGCTGATGAAAGTCCTGATGTTTGTTACTTTTCTGTGGCTCGCTATTTTTGTACTTCAACTGGTCATCTGGTTTTCGTTTTCCCAGTTGCATCATTCCTGAGCCCCATTCTGAATCAGGAGAAACAATCTTTTCTTTAAGCCGACTGTGCTTCTTGCATTTTAGAGACTGTGTTCTCAGATAACGGGTTATTCTGGTAATGATTGCTTTTTAGATAGTCAGGGATTGTATTAAGGCTCTCTCTGGCAACGATGCCCAAAATTTTATGATCTAAAAGCGTATGCTCTCGAATGAGTCCCATCAACTCCTTTCTGTTGGAATGTACGGAGGTTATCAGAACGGATGCATCAGAAGCCTGTAGGATGGGTTGCATTTCCGGAGATTGAAAATGACGAGAGGGGGTATCGATAAAAATGAACTCATAAGAATATCGTAAGGCATGAATAATCTCATTAAATCCTTGAGAGGCCACATGATCATAAATGTTTGCAACGGGTTTTCGACAGGACAGATAGGAGAAGACATTGCCACTCATCGGGAATTCAACCTTGATCAAGGCTTCATCGATGAAATAGAGAAGCTGTTCTTGGGTAATATGTCCAGAAAGTTGAATTTCGGTATTGACCAGTTCAATCAGATCGGCCAGATCCATGGGGGCTTTCGGGTGAGATTGGTTGAGTAGATGGGGCAAACCTGATGTGGGGGAGAAGCTGGCATCAATGAGCACCACCGATTTTTTGAGCCGAGCCATCACATTGGTGATATTTAACGTAACCGGAGAACCTTTTCGGCTGGAGGATGTTGAAATAAAGGCAATCACTTGGGCATCTTCAATAGCAGTACGCCCCAAAAAGGTGTTTAGCACTTTGGCGTAAGATAGTCCCATAAAAGAATTGCTATCCACCAGGTTTGAGGGTGGATGGATATTGTATCGGGCTATCCATGGCAGAATACCTAAAACCTTCTGGCCTGTTGCAGCCTCGATTTCTGCCGTACTTCCCCAATTTCCCTGGAGGTCTTGCTTTATCCGGGCTACTGTCAGGCCTCCGAATAGACCCAACAGAAGACAACTGATAATGGTGATAAACGGCTCCATAAGGGACAATTTCGTATCTGTTGGAGGATCCAGAATACTGATTGGGTTATCAATCTGATTTTCTTTGATTCTGGCTTCAACGAGTTTCTGGGAGAGTTGGTTATAGGCAATTTTTAAGGTTGCTTCCTGACTGAGAAGTCCTTCCAGTCCAATGACTTTTTGAGGAAGTTGCTTCTCTTGGTTTTTCATCGATGCAATCCCTTGACCAAGGGCCACTAGCTGGGAACGTTGTGCATGATGTTCAGCCTGGACTCTGGCCAGATCCTCAACCAGGCTCACAGAGGCCGGATCATAAAACCCTTTATGGACTGAGGATTTCCCTGAAATCTGGATTTGTCGGGCCTCAATGCTTTGCTTTAAGCTGGCAATCCGGTTACGCACTTCCTGGATATCGGGATGGTTATCCGTCATTTTGGCGGATAACCTGGCATAATCTTCTTGGGCCAAGGCTAAATCTTGATTCAGTTTAACAAGATAGGGATCTGCTCCTAACCCGGAGGCTTTTAGAGCAGTTGCGCCTTCTTTCACACCCAACTGACCTGCGAGACTTCCCAAACGGGTCCTTGAATAATGGAGTTCACTTCTCAGGATCTGGGCTTGCTTCTCCAAATCTACCCGCGCCCGAGTCAGTTCCTGGCTTTCATTGGCCAAATCAATGGCATGATGGGCTTCCCGGTAATTCAATATGGCTTCTTGTATCTGTTTTAACTGGCGTTCAATTTGATCAAGCTGTTGCTCCAAATATTCCCGGTGGGCCTTTTCAGTTTCTTTTCGAATATCAATCGTCAACTGTTGGTATTCAGAAAGGATGATCTGAAAAACCTCCAGGGCTGTTTGTGCGTTATCCCATTTCAAGTGAATTTTCAGAATATCGGTTGAGGGAATCACTTTGGCTTGTACCAGCTTCACAAATTCTTTGTGGAAACGGGCTTTAGGATGCTTTGCATCGCCTATCAACCGAGTCAGATCATGAGGATACTTCTGTGCAACACTCTGAAAGACCCGATCTGAGAGCTGTTGTGAGCTAAGGATTTCCAGATAGTTAAACAGGGGGTTACTGTAACCACTCTCAGAATGTAGGCTGCTACCGCTTTCATAGCTGCTGACAATATTTTCCCGGGGGATGTTGCGAATGTATAACCTAACTACTGTTTGATACAATGGAAGATATGTAAATATCAGGCAAAACACCATCATGAGAATGCCAAGGGCTATCCCAGACCATATAATCCGCTTTTCAGACCTGATAAGATTAGCAATAGCGTTCTGACTCATGCCCATGCTCTCGTGTGCGCTGAATGTGTTCTCAATTTTAGATAAAATTGGATTCAAATTATAGGATTTTTTTATTTTTTAATAAAATTATTTTTTAATAGGGTTTTTGAATATGAAAGCATCGATTTTCTGATGACCAAACCGAATCTGGCCCTGGTTTCCGACAAGCTGGCTGGTGCCATTGGCGGGGCTGAAAGTATTCTCTATAGTGCCCATGAGCTTTATCCCAAAGCCCCTATTTATACCACAGCCATTGATTGGCAAATTATTCCTGAGGCTTATCGACAAGCGGATTACAGAACAACGTTTATCCAGAACCTGCCGTTTTTTGAAAGACTCTATAAGCTTTACTTCCCCCTCATGCCTTTGGCTCATGAAATGCTGGATTTACAAGCCTATGATGTGATTTTCTCGTCGCATTACAGCGTCGCCAAAAGCATTATCCCCAGGCCTGACGCGGTTCACATTTGTTATTGCCATTCCCCTGCACGGTATCTCTGGGATATGTTTTGGACCTACTCCAATTTAAATGGAATGACGGGTTTTCAAAGCTATATGATGGGTCTTATTGCCCAGTATTTGAGACTGTTGGATGTGACCAGCGCCAATCGGGTGGACTATTTCCTGGCCAATTCTCGTTATACGGCGCAACGAATCAAGAAATTCTACAACCGAGATGCTGAGATTCTCTATCCGCCCGTCAAGACAGATCGATTTCATGATGAAGGCAGTCAGGATTTTTACTTGATGGCCGGTCGCTTAGTCGCCTACAAAGGCTATGAACTAGCTGTCCAAGCCTTTAATGCCTCTGGAAAGCCACTGGTGATCATTGGCGATGGCCCCCTTTTAAAGAAGTTAAAGGCCATGGCCAAGTCCAATGTGATTTTCTTGGGGCGAGTCTCTGATGAGACCTTGGCCGAGTATATGAATCATTGCAGAGCATTTTTACTGCCGGGGAAAGAGGATTTCGGGATTGTCATGGCGGAAGCCCAATCCGCCGGGAAGCCGGTCATTGCCCTTAAGGCTGGAGGAGCCTTGGATATCGTCAAAGACGGGGAAACCGGGATTTTATTTGAGACATTTTCACCCCAAGCCCTGAATCAGGCCATTGAGCATTCTGAGGATATTGTCTGGTCCCCTATGCGCATCGCTGAGCATGCCCAACAGTTTGATGTCTCAAACTTTAAAACCCGATTAAATGACCTTCTGGGGAATGCCCAAGACTTTCGCCGGGATAATCTGGTTTCCAGGTCATCTGAACCCAAGGCGTTTGAGAGCTATTCTATTTTCTAAATCATCTTTCGGGCTATTTGGGCAAGAGATAGGTGCCGGTAGCATTTCTGAAGGAGGAAGATAGGAAGTAGAACGGGCTCACTACACGGGTGGCAAAATCAAAGAATGATCCAATTCTCGGAATGACTTTCTGAGGCACATAAACCACGTCGTTAGACATCAATTGAAACTCTTTTACCTGGGGGTTAATGGCCAGTTTCTCCAGATTACCCTGGTCATCTTTTTTGCGAAGCACATAGACCTTGGGCGGGAAATAGGCGGAATCCTTCAAATAGCCTCCGGCTGCGGCAATGGCAGACAGTAAGCTGAGAGAGTTTGACGCCGGTAACGTCACCAGGCCAGGGTTGTTGACATAGCCAAATACTTTGACAGGAACGGTTCGTGGCGAAAAGGAGGAATTGGCATAGAGTTTATATTTTTCCGAAGTCAAGGCAGAAGGATGTTCTAATTTCGGTACAATCACAATATCGCCTGGGATCAGATACAAATCCTGAGCCGTATTATCGGCCTGAAGCAAACTCAGCAGATCGACGGTATAGGCTTCTCTGGTCAACTTGTTTTTAATTTGAATATTTTCCAGATCGGCATCCAGGCTTAACCCGCCAGCCGCCGTCAGCACACTGGTTAAAAGGGGGGAAACCCGATTGACGCTGATTTCCGGGTGGGCATTTTCAATCATGGGCCTGAAAGACGAATTGGTGGAAACTTCATAACTCCCGGGGTTCAAAACGGCCCCATTGATATAAACCATGAAGGGTTTCGTTTCAGCCAAATCAATGCTAATTTTCGGATTTTTGTAATAATAGCTGTATTTTTCTTTCAGAAGCCGGTATAAATCCACCAATGTCATGCCATTCACATTGATAGGCCCTAGCATATCCAAAATAATATAGCCATCCGGTTGCACGCGAATCTGATCATGGCTCAATTCAGGGTAGCCAAAAAATTTAAGACTGATGACGTCATTGGGACCCAACGGGTATTTTCGCGCCATCATATTGGGCATGGGCAGGTTGGTAATCGAGGCTGAAATGGCGGGTGCTTGAGGTTGAAGTGTTGCAGACTCACTCCAACATGGGCTTCCCATGGCAAGGAGGATGCCTATCACCAAAGCAGGTATTGCAATCAGGGGTTTTGAAATCGCCATGTTCAACATCGCCAGATACAGGGTTTTATTCAAGATGTTATCGTAGCAATTCAAAACTTGTATTCAAGTTTAATGTTAATTTACTAAGTTAAATAAACGCTTCAAGCATGAAGCCAACGCTTGAGGAATGAGGGTGCTTTTTACTCAAGCGGTGCAGTGATAATATCCCAAAAACGCTCAGGACTTTCATAAACCTCATCACTGGGGGGTTGAGCGGGTGGGTTATTCTCTAAAATATTGTGACATTGCTGTTCAAACCAGGATTTAAATTCATGTTGAAACGCGTCGGCTTTATCATCGTTGTTGCCAGGCAAGGGGGCATATTTGTGGGCTAATTCTCGGGCTTTATCACGTAGTCCCCCTTCCATGAAGCGGCTAAAAACAGTATTAAATCCCTGGATTTGCCATCGGCTACAATGCTTATCGTAAAACTGATGCGCTCTTGTATAAAGTTGCCTAAAGGTTTTCATTTCCGGGCCAGTCAGGACACAGGCATCGCCTTTAGGATCCCGTTCTTGATATAGTGGATTGCTGGGTAAGTCTACTGGATCAAAGAAAATATGGCAGGGAGCCGGTTTCTCAGGTTCTGGGCTATCCGGGAAGTAGGCATTAAGGATGCCATTTCCACCAGGAATACTCGGATCCCATAAATTCATTGTGGCCATGCCAGGAGGCCCCTGTTTAATCTTGACGGGTGTTCTTTCCTTTTGACCATACAACTTGGCAGTATCAGGATACTCAATCACAAAACATTGGCCAAAACGCACTGAATTCATTTTTAGGGAATCTCCTTTAGTCATCATTCATGATTTCACAGAGGCTTTTATAGCTTTCTCAAAGTTCTTCAAAGCCCAAAATTGCTTACAACGCTTCTATTTTTTACATTTCTTTAATTAAGCCGCTGTTGAACTTGATGGCCAAGGAAGCAATAACGCTTATTGTGTTAGGGGGCGTTTAACCTCTAGTCCCTGGAGCAGTTTAATGGTTTCAATGATTTCCTGGATTTGGTCTTTTTCAGTGGGGTCATTGGAATACTGTAATGCTTTTTGACATGCTGAGGTCGCTTGCAAATACTGCTTAAGCTGCCGATAAGCCAGGCATTGACCGAAATGGTAGCCGCTGTTTTGCGGATTCAGCCTCAGGGAAATGCCGTATTCTTTTACAGAAGCATCGGGCTGATTTAACTTTAAGAAGACCCTTGCAATATCGGCATGAAGCTGCGGGTCATTGATTTCCCCTTTTAGAGCCTCATTGTAAGCACTGAGGGCATCGACCCATTGTTCACCTTTTTCCAGCATTGCACCCCGAAGGTGTTGGGCTTCCGAATTACTGGGCTGTATCTGTTCCACATATTGAAGTTCTTTCTTCGCCTTATCCAACTGATTGGTGTAAAGGGCGACCCATCCCAAGTCCAGATGCACTTGAATATTTTGAGGGTCTTGGTTTAAGGCTTCCTGAAGCTCAACCATAGCCTTGTGAAAGTTACCGGCATCCAAATCTTTTTCAGCGTTATCCAGCAATTTTTCTCTGCTAAGATGGGTGGCAGGTTGGCATCCTGCCCAATACAAAAATCCGGTCAGTAGAAACCCCAGCGTAAGGATACGAAAGCAAGATGCTTGCATTGAAAAATGGACGATGTTATATTACACTTCCACATTATACTAAACCAGAAAAACATTGAGGTGTGTCGATATCTATGGCGGTTACTGCAGAACAAAAGAAAGCAATTGTTGCCGAGTACGGTAAAAACGACAAAGACAGTGGTTCTCCCGAAGCACAGATTGCAATCTTCTCAAAACGGATTAACGATTTAACAGAGCATCTCAAAACCCATAATAAAGATTACTCGACCCGTCGTGGCCTGATGAAGCTGGTTGGTCGTCGCCGTCGCTTGTTGAATTACCTCAAGCAGCATCGGGAACCGGATTATTACAGAAATCTGCTGAGTCAATTGAACCTTAGAAAATAATCACCGGTTCAAAGATTTCATCTTAAAGCACCTCTTAATTGATAGAGGTGCTTTATTGTTAGGGGTTCTCCTCAGAGGATTGCCCCAGAAAATTTGGTTTACCAGTTCTTTTCCCGTAAAATACGACATGTACAAAGTATGAAGTGATGAAATAGAAAAGAAGAAAAGAAGACTTATGGATTTCAATATTGTTGAACAAGAGTTAAATATCGGTGGCAAACAGGTCATTTTGAGGACGGGTGAACTGGCCCGTTCAGCCAATGGCGCTGTTCAAGTCACCTGTGGAGATACCGTTATCATAGTGACGGCCGTCGCCAGCAAAGAACCTCGTCCCGGGATTGATTTTTTCCCGTTGTTGATTGATTACGAAGAAAAAATGTATGCTGTTGGGAGGCTTCCAGGAGGCTTTATTAAGCGTGAAGGACGCCCATCTGAAAAAGCGATTTTGACATCCCGGCTGATTGATCGGCCTATTCGGCCCCTATGGCCTGATGGGTATCGCAAGGATGTTCAGATTGTGGCCACCCCATTAAGTGTTTCAGGGGTTAACCCACCGGATACACTCAGTATTTTAGGAGCCTCTGCCGCTTTGACCCTTGCCGGCTTGCCATTTGAAGGCCCAATCGGAGCAGTTCGGGTTGGTTTATTGAACGGCGATTTTATCGCCAACCCAACGTATGAACAATCCGAGCAAGGCGACTTGGATATTGTGGTCGCCGGAACAGCAGATTCCATCATGATGGTTGAGGCTGGCGCCAATTTTGTTTCAGAAGAGCTGATCCTTAAGGCCATTGACTTTGCTCATCGTGAAATTCGCCTTCAGGTTCAAGCCCAATTAGAATTCGCCAAAAAATGTGGTATCGAGAAAAAGCCATTTACGCCATCTGAAGATGTGGCCCCGCTGGTGGACTTGGTTTACAACACGGTTTACCAGGAAGTCAATGCGGCATTCCACGATTTTGACAGAGACGCTCGTAAGCAGAAACTTGAGGCAGCGCGTCAAAAGCTGGATGAAGCCCTTGCAGCCTTGGATGAGACTCATCCCATCAAAGTTTTGATTGCCAGCTCGCCTCTGGATTTTGTCTCTGAAGCCTTCAAAAAAATCGAGAAAAAGGCCATGCGCGGCATGATCATGACGGAGAACACCCGTGCAGATGGTCGTAAACCTGAAGAAATTCGCCCCATTTCCTGTCGAGTTGGCTTGTTGTCCAGAACTCATGGCAGTGCGCTATTTACCCGTGGAAACACCCAGGTGCTTTCGCTCTGTACCCTGGGCTCCCCCGGAGATGCACAAGAGCTGGACGGTGTTGAACCCCTCAAGGAAAAACGCTGGATCCATCACTATAACTTCCCAGGATTCTCTGTGGGTGAAGTGAAACCCTTAAGAGGCGCCGGTCGCCGTGAAATTGGCCATGGAGCCCTTGCCGAACGGGCCGTTGCCTATTCTTTACCGCCTAAAGAGGAGTTTGGCTATACCATTCGCGTGAATTCCGAAGTTTTGGAATCCAATGGCTCGACCAGTATGGCCAGTACCTGTGGGGCATCCTTGGCCTTAATGGATGCCGGCGTTCCGGTCAGCTCTCCGATTGGCGGTATCGCCATGGGATTGATTAAAGAAGGCGAGCAGTTCAAGGTGCTTTCCGATATCCAAGGAATTGAAGACTTCCTTGGAGATATGGATTTCAAGGTGACGGGCAATGAAAACGGTGTCACCGCCTTGCAAATGGATATCAAGATTCAAGGGATCTCATTGGAAATTATGCGGATTGCGCTTGATCAAGCGAAACAAGGGCGTTTGCACATTCTATCCAAGATGGCTGAAGCCATTACGGAGCCCAGAACCAACCTCTCCGAATGGGCGCCCAGGATGATCACCATGAAAATTGAACCGGATACCATTGGGACTGTCATTGGCCCTGGCGGTAAGACCATTCGTGGGATTATTGAAGAAACAGGTGCCACCATTGATATTGAAGACAGTGGCTTGGTCACCATTACTTCGGTAACCGGTGATGGCGGCGAACGGGCCCAGGAAATCATTCGTAAGCTCACCATGAAAATCGAACGAGGCCTGATCGTATACGGTCGTGTTGTCCGGATTATTCCGGCTGGCGCCTTCGTGGAGATAACACCTGGCAAGGACGGTATGGTCCATATTTCCCAATTGGCCAATTATCGGGTCAATAAAGTGGAAGATATTGTCAGTGTCGGTGATATGGTGGTGGTTAAGGTGAACGAGATTGACGATCGCGGTCGTATTAACCTCACGATGAAGGGTGTTACGGATGAAGAGCGTGCCCGCTTTATACCCGCCGAAGAGGCGCATGAACAAGCCCCTGTCGAACACCCCGTTGCTTAATGCCCTGCACGAGCAGGTTCATTTAAATCGTCATCGTTTTCATGTTCCCTTTCATTCGGGAATAAATCTCAGTGAACCAATTCTCCCTTCGTTGGAGAATTGGTTTCACTATGATTTGACGGAACTGCCGCCGCTGGATGTTCTGGGCGATCCACAAGGGGTCTTGCTGGAATCCCAGGCCATGGTGGCTGAGTTATTTGGCGCCCGGCAAAGCTTTTACCTGATCAATGGGGCTTCTGTCGGTATAATGGCGGCGCTGATGGCCTTGGAGCTCCCACCAGGCCGTCAGGTTCTGGTGGCCAGAAATTGCCATCGCTCTGTGATTCATGGCCTGATATTAACTGGCGCTGAGCCGGTTTGGATGTTGCCTGAAGTCAACGAGGCATGGGGCCTGTGGGGTGGTATTGATCCGATGAGACTCCGGCAGAAGTTGCATGAGAATCCTCAAATTTCTGCTTTTGTGATGACCCACCCGACTTATGAAGGCATTTCTTCGGATATAAAAGCCATTCAAGCTATCTGTGCCGAACACAATGTCTTATTGATTGTCGATGAGGCCCATGGCAGTTTATGGCCCTTGGTCGACGATTTGCCAACCTCTGCCCTGGAAATTGGGGCTGATGCGGTGATTCATTCCTTGCATAAAAGTGGGGGCAGCCTGACTCAAACGGGGTTATTGCATTTACCGCTGGGGAGCGGGCTTTCTCCGGAACGGGTTCAGCAATGTTTGAACCTGCTTCAGACCACCAGCCCTTCTTATCCGCTTTTGGCAAACCTGGAGGCCACGTGCTTTTTCCTCGGAAGCGAAGCTGGACAGACCCTGATTGCCGAAAAACTGGAAAATATCCGCTTACTGAGGGCCTGGATTGCCTCAGAACTCTCGACCATTGAAGCTTATCCGGTCGATGCTTCTCGGCAAGAGTTTCAGCTCTTTTTACGATCAAGCAAGTACACTGGCGAAATGCTCGCCGAAATACTGGAAGAGCGCTATGCTCTGGCCTTTGAGTCTGCCCTGCCCAGAGGGGTCTTACTGAATCTCAATCTCGGCCTCACGAAGGCCGCCTTTGATGCCCTGCAATCGGCACTTTTAGACATTGATAAAGCCTCGATGGCGTTACCCGATGTTGATGATGTGCCTATTCACTTTGAACTTCCCAATGTGGCCTGTTTGCCGCAAAAGGCCTTTTTTCCCCCTGGAGAAGCGGTTTCAAGAGAAAAATCGGTAGGCCGAATCGCCAAAAGTATTGTTGCAACATGCCCACCTGGAATTCCCATCTTAATGCCGGGTGAAATCATCCATGAGCGCCATCTGCCCTATCTGGCCGATGAAGTCCAAGTGGTCCTCTAAACCTTTAAGTGCTTTCCCTAGAAAATTAAAATTCTAGCCTGTAGACTGAGGATTAACCATATCAATAACAGATCCCAGGGTTTCATTGGCGACTTTGGCGGCAGCCACATTGGCTTCAAAACTGTTTTGAGCCAGCTTGAGGTTGACCATGTTAGAAACCAGGCTATCGCTAAAGGGACTTACGGAATTGTTTAAGATGGAATCTGCCCCAGGTCCGGTTGGACTTGTGGCTTGGGAGGATCCTTGCGATGAGGATGAGGATATCGTGGACGATGCCACATCCGCTTGTGAAGGATCTAATGCGGTTGATATTCCAGCGGCCGCCACCTGCATTTGAAACAATGCCGATGACATCCCCGCCCCTGAAATTGCCAGTCCCATCTGATGTGCCTCTGAGTCTTCCTAGAGGGTTTTTACCCAAATGCGTTTGCCGTTAATCGCTAAAAAGGCAACTTGGCTTCAAGTTGTAACAATCCCTTACAAACTAGCATTAAAATCGCCGGAGGGGTGTTTAAATAAGTGAGTTAATAATGGAAGGTTCCAGAAGAGGGGATTTTTATGACAACCATAAATACTGGATTACAAGCATCTAGCGGCCTTATAAAACGTGCACGTTTTGGAGCACGTCAATCAGCTGCTCTGGGAGATGGTGCTACAACTCAGCCTCAAAAGAGACACAGAGGGCATCTGTTTAGAAATTTCTTTGGAATAGAGGGTATGAGATTTCTCTATAAGCATGTAGGTGCACGATTACTCACAGCTCAAATGAGAGAAAGCTTTGAAAGCAGTAAAGCTGGTAATGTTATTCTACACGGGAATCCACTGGCCCTTGCAGCTGGTTCTGCAGCGCTAGGTTTATAGATTAAGCATTAGAATAAAATTAACGTTTTCAACCTGATTGGGGCTTTAATCCGGGTTATGAATTGAGCTACAATGAGTGCGTCATCTGTAGGCATCAAGGAGAATCCCCATGGCTGAAATTCAAGAACCCCGTGAAGGCTATGTCACCGTTGCCGGAATCCCATGGCTGGCCCGGATGATCGATAAGGCCCGTTTGGAGGCCGCCGGCGTGATTGATGAATTGGATCTGGAATACCCCTGTCCGATGGATCAGCAATTGCTTCAAAAATTAGGAATTTCCGGAAAAGCATTCCAAGAGATTGCAACGCAAAATCAATCGGACCAGGCTATCGTAGACGAACTGAAAAAGCGAAATGCCCTGAATGTCTAGTTTTTTGATAAAATAAGGTCCTCAGTCGAAGTCATTCGACGGTAAAAAGTTGATGATGACCCACTGTTCGAGAGCTCCGATTTTGCCTATAATGACATTAGTCGCACACAATGGAGAGATTGACCCATGACCCAATCTGAAAATGTCACCGCTGAAACCCAAGAAGCCGCAACACCTTCTGCTATTGATTTAATGAAGGTTCAGGAAGTGCTTAATTCGGTTCGCCCCTTTCTTCAGGCCGATGGTGGGGATTGCGAATTGGTGGATGTGACGGATGAAGGGGTCGTCAAGCTGCGGCTTCAAGGGGCTTGTGGCAGTTGTCCCAGTTCAACCTATACGTTAAAACTTGGGATTGAAGAACAACTGAAGCAGTTTGTTCCAGGCATTACCTCGGTTGAGCAAGTCTTTTAGTGCAATCCAAGCCCTCTAAGCCATGAGCGAAGTGACTCATCCAAACGATCTGAGAAAAACGTTGGATGCCCTTGACTCTGAAAGCCGCCTACGGCGCTTGAAAACCATTACCAACCCGCTACGCCCCCAGGTTGAACTGGAAGGGACGCGGGTTTTGGATTTTTGCAACAATGATTATCTGGGCTTATCCCAGCATCCTCGGCTGATTGAAGCAGCTCGGGAAGCCACAGCGCGTTATGGCGTGGGGACCGGAGGCTCTCGGTTAATCGGAGGCACCTTGGATTTGCACACGCAGCTTGAAGCCGCGCTTGCCCGCTTTAAAGCCACCGAAGCGGCCTTGGTCTTTAATAGTGGCTATCAGGCTAATGTGGGGATTTTATCCAGCTTAATCAACCGACATGATGTTGTCTTTGCGGATAAATTAAACCATGCCAGTCTGGTGGATGGCGCACTTTTGTCCCGGGGGAAAGTCGTTCGATATCCTCATCTGGATTTAGAGGCCCTGGAAAAGCATTTGAGGAATACACCGGGAGGGAAGCGAAAATTTATCGTCACCGATACGGTTTTCTCCATGGATGGCGATTTGGCGCCCTTATCCGCCTTGTCTGAATTGGCAGACCGATACCAGGCATGGCTGATTTTGGATGAGGCCCATGGCATAGGTGTTTTTGGTCCGCATCATCGAAGCGGTCTTTGGGAAGAGACCGGATTAGGGCCTAAAGCCAATGTGATCCAAATGGGAACCTTCAGTAAGGCGTTGGGCGGATTTGGTGCTTATGTGGCGGCGTCCAGGGATGTCATTCAAACCTTGATTCAATTCAGCCGGAGTTTTATTTATTCAACATCACTTCCACCCGGCGTCATTGCGTCTAACCTAGCGGCAATCGAACTGGTCCAGGAAAATGGGGATTTGACTCAGGCCCTTTGGGACAATATTCGGTATTTTGAAAGCCAAGCCAGACAGCTTGGCCTGGATATCATGCTGAGCAGCCCGATTATCCCCATTATCGTGGGAGATGATTCTAAAACCATGCGATTCACCCAGGCATTATTGGATGCCGGGTTCTATTGCCAAGGCATTCGGCCACCCACGGTTCCCCAAGGCACCTCACGGCTTCGACTGACGTTAAGCGCCCTCCATCAGCATCAACAGATTGATCAATTACTGGCCTGCCTTTTGCCTTTATTGGGATAATGTTCCAGGAATGGGAATCAATAAAAGGTCTACATGTTCATTAGAGATACCGTCTTCAAATATCGTTTTGTCATTCTGCCGCTTTTACTGGCTTTGTTGGTGGCTTCCGGCCTGTTCTGGCGGATGTCATTATCATCGGGTGCGTCGTTCCAGCGTGCTCCTGCCGAGTTGGATTGGTCTCAAGACCTGTTTCAGACCTTGGATCGCTCTTGGTCATTTTATAAATCTCGATACTTGATTAGTGGAGAGCGGGTGCAGTCGGCGAACTACGGCGGTACGATTACTGAAGGGCAGTCGTATGCCCTCTTAAAATCTGTCTGGATGGATGACCCCGCCACCTTTGCCAAGGTCTGGCAATGGACCCGTCAGAATATGCAGCGGCATCAGGATCACCTATTTGGCTGGCGGTGGGGTCAACGATCAGATGGCGCCTGGGGGCTGATGGATGACAACAATGCCACCGATGCCGATGAAGATATAGCCTATGCCCTGCTCCAAGCTGGAGAGCGTTGGCATCAGCCGCAGTATATCCAATCCGCAAGGCTCATCATTGCGGATCTCTGGAAAACGGCTGTGATTCCCGTTCATGGGCATTTGTATTTTTCTCCGGGGACGTGGGAGGCATTCCGTCAGGAGTATTTCACCTTAAACCCCTCTTACTTTGCGCCCTATGTGTATAGGAAGTTCGCCCGCTATGATTTGCCTCATGCCCAAGGCTGGAATCAACTGGCCCAAGACATTTATCCCACGTTGGAAGCCTGCTCCAATTTAACAGTGACCAAATTACCTCCCAACTGGTGCGCCGTGACCTCCAAAGGAAGCATCATTTTTTCGGATAAACAGGGCGAAGGGGCACGGGATTTTAGCTATGACGCCTTTCGGGTCTTTTGGCGAATGGGCATGGATGCCGGCCTGGGAAGCCCCGCGGCAAAGGCCTATCTTCAAAACCATCAATACCTGTTAACCGATTGGCAACGTCAGCATCGTCTGCCGGAAGGCTTTACCTCTCTCGGGGTTGCCCGGGGGCAGTCCAACTCCGGTTTTGCATTGAGTGCCGCCTTGGCCCAGAGCCATTGGGTTTCTCCAAGCTTGGATAAGCCTCGATACGATGCCATGCTCGCTCCCGATTACCATCATGAAGGCTATTGGTTCGATCCCAGCAATGATTTTCTGCAAAGCGTCATTTGGCTTCACTTGTACACCCTCACCTCAAAGCCCCACTAGCCAATCTGCTAGCGGGAAATTTGACCAACGTGATGTTCTGACCGAATAGAAGCTGCTTCTGGCCTACGAGCCGTCATTGCGGGATATAGATTTTCACCGGGACGCCAATACGGACTGTAGAGCCTTTGAATGGCCAGCTTATCCTGGGGTGAAAGCTGTGGATGAGCATAATAGTCATAACTGGACCAATGGCGAAACCCCACCATAATGTCATCATTATTGGTACTGTGGCGGCTAATGCCCAAGGCGTGGCCCAATTCATGAAGCAGATTGGCCTCTATCTGAGTATTGGTCATATGTGCGGTCTTAATCTGAATGTCGGCCTGGCCAATGGAATACTCCGTTTCGCCGCAGGTGTATGTATCTCCAAATCCGGAAACCCAATAAACCCGAATATTCGCATCCTGGGGCCGAGTGACAATCACATAGTGCAATCGGCCATTCAGTGCTGAAGACCACTGATCCAAGGCCGATGTCACGGCTTGAAGATAGCTGTGCTGGAATAAAATAGGGACATCGACAGCCTGTTGAACATACACTTTGATGGGAGGGCTTAAGGGGCTGCTCAAGGGATATGTCCTGACAGAATCTCCGCTCAGATCATCGGGCCCGGTCTGTACTGAATAGTCCAGCCAGGTGATGAAACGGCGAAAATCATGTGTTTCCCGAAACTGCTCCCATTGAGGGGCCAGTGGCGGGTTCAAAGTCGTCAATTGACTCAAGGCTTTGGATTGAGGGGGAGCGAGATTATGTGTAATGTGATGAAGCGTGATTAAGAGTACCAATCCTAGAAAAACAGCCTTTAACCAGACGCGCACAAAG
>JANWKX010000004.1 GCA_025451145.1 Vampirovibrionales bacterium | reverse complement strand
ATTATTGTTTACAAAATATAGTGATTTAAAGTACCCAACTGAAATGAATCCCATGATCCATTATAAAGGGGCTCTTCTTGAATGGCCTTTGAAACGGGCAAAAAAATTGAAACATTTTGAGTGAAATGGCGTATTGAAATAATAGAAAGTAAAACCACTTCAATGCATTCAAAACAAGTTGAATGACAAGGAGGAGCCCTCATGAAAGTACGTCAATTACTCATCTCTTTCGCCACCCTGATGATGTTGTTGGGATTCAGTGTTATGCCCGCATACGCTTATTATTACCCGTCTTACTATGGTTACAGCCAGTATTATAATGGCGGATTTTTGGCCAACCATCCCTATGTCAAAAAGGCTGCCATTGGCGGTGGCCTTGGGGCCATTCTAGGAGGCGTTATTGCACCGACTGGCGATCGCGTCGGTGGCGCCATGAAGGGTGCTGCCTTAGGCGGTGCTGCTGGTATGGGTTTTGAATATTTAAGAGAACGTGGTGCCTTTTCCCGGTTTTCTAACTGGTAATCTCAATCGCTAAGCCTGTCCGATAGACTGAATAGTGATCCAGAACAAGACCCAATTGGGTCTTGTTCTGGTGATTGGGACTCTCAATTGATTTATATTATGGGCTATTTGACCCAATGGAAATCCTTAATGGATGCCGGGTCTTCGGCTGGGCCCTGAATCTTCACTTCAAAGGCTAGCCCTTTTCCACCATGGGGGCCACCAAAGCCTGGAATAAAGCCAACGCCTGGGACAACCCCGACAATTTTACTAAGAGGCGGAAATATCCCAAGAAAACGACCGATGCTCAAGTTTCCAAGGGGACCTAACGCCCCACCGAGTTTTTGATCCGCTTGACCGCGAACCAGCAGGTTGGCGTAACCATCCACCATCCGAATCCAACCACTGACCACTAAATCCATGTTTTTACCTTTAGAAGTCATATCATCGGTATAGATAATGCCGTCCACCATCTTGAAGGTCCCCGTTAAACGCGCAAAATACTCGGTTTTGAAGGGCGTTAAGAGGTGAAACAAATTATTAAAATCCAGATTGGCGAGTCCGCCAGAAATGGTGTTGGCCGCTAAGAATAAGTTTTCTGCCTTGGCAATGGTGGGAAGCCGTCCATTATCAATCCGAAGATTCGCTGAACCATTTGTATTCGATAATAAGCTGTCTGTGGTCGTGCCTTCCGTAGTGAAATCAATGGTCCCACTTAAATCGCCGAAAATTTCATTGGTGACATTTAATAAGATGCGGGCAACAGCGTTTGCCTTCATTTTATCAATGTTCAAATGGGCCATCATAAAATTATTATTGCGAGGGCTCATGGCAAAGCTCCCAGTCACTGTTCCACCAGCCGAATGGGCATATGCATTATCCAGTTCAAAATAGGTCGTTGGATAAACCCGAATATTGCTGTGATAATTCGTCACAATCAGGTTATTAATAATGCCTTCCACAATATCTAGCGTTCCGCTTTTGATCTCAAAAGGCAATATCCCTAATCTGCCGGTGTTGGGGAAAAATTGCTCCCACATCCCTTGTTTCAGCCGACCGACAATGACATCAGAGATCCATTCCGTATAAAGAGAGACAATAAACTGTTGTCCTGCCATATGAAAATTGCTGATGGGTAGAGGATAACGGGATAAATCATCAATACTTGCCGTAAAGCCCACGTTTATACCAGGGATTTGGATATGCTGGATGTCTAAAAAGCCTTTTGTGCCTTCTAAAAGTATTTTTCCCTGAAGATCGTCTAACTCCAGCGCTGAGGATTTCACATGGTTCAGGGTCACATCGCCCTTGGTCATCAATTGGTTGCCTTCATTCGAGAAAATGACGTGGGCACCAACGGTTCCAGCGAGTTGCCCCACGATTTTAGTGCCCAACTGGGCGGCCACGGATCGCAGGTTTAAATCCGGGGCCGTATCCAGAGAGAGCGACATTTTACGTCTCCCAGGATCAAAGAGATCTTGAATCAGGCCGGAGAGCAAAACGCTGCCATCAGAACCAACTTTAAATCGGGTTTGTTCAACCTTCAGGGTATTACCCTGCAAATGAAGAACAGAACTGAGGTTGGCCTCATTTAAAGAGACATCACCGGTTTCCCTGGGATTTTCCAATGCAGGATTGGTAAACAACGAGGCGACATTAACGTTTAAAAAGGCATGAAGATTATTCCCCGCACCATCTCCATAAAGTTTATTCAGTTTACCTGACAGGTTAATGTCAAACGGAACAGCAAGGTAGGCTAACGTACTGGAGCTATTGGACAGGAGCCAGTCGTTAATCAATAGAGGGGATAAGGTGCCAGAGGCCTCCAGGTAAATGTCTTTCAGGCCATTGATATCAAACATCAATTTCATGGGGCTGTTGCCGTAACGAAAGGTCAGTTGATCGCTATAGGCTTTAATCTCTTTGGCAAGCGTGAGTTTGACTAAGCCATTAATATCATACAGCGGGAATTTAAGAGACGGTAAGGATGCCCCGGCATTGAGGAATTCAATTCCAAGCGTATTTTCGGTGTTGGTCAATAAAGCACTCAGTTTTAGGGCCCCCTGGGCGGTATAGATCTCAGGCACCGCCATTGAGAGAAGGCTCATCAGCTGTCGGCGATGATCCCGAACAAAGGTGATGGGAATTTTAGCCGATTCAACATGAACCCGGTAACCTGCCTTAGTGGCCGTTCCATTGGCGGTAAACGGTATACCGGCAACTTTGATGCCCCAGGGCGATGTCTTCAGTTGCCCCGTCTCAAGGTGATATTCAATGGATTTAACTGCCACAGGCATTCCAAGGCGGCTGGGCGTGAGGGTTGCGTTTCTCAGGGTAATATGACCACCCACTTTATTCGGGAGGCTATCTGCAATTTCTAAATTCAGATCCACCCAGCCTGAATGAAAGGCCAGTTGTTTTAAGGGCTCTAGCCAAGCTGGTTCATAGGCTTCAATGGCTTGAAGGACAGTCTGAACAGGAACATTGCGGGAGGTTAAAACGATTTGATAGCCTTCAAACTGTTTGCGAATTTCCCCATTCAAGGTGACAGGAATGCCTTGAGCAAGCCCTTGGATGTTATGCAATAGATAGGCAACAGGATTCATCTCCAGACGGCCTTGGATATTCGTCAAGCTGATTTGCTTAGGCAAGTAAGTTAGTTGATTTCCCATAAAATCAATGGCGCCTGTAATCGTGGGATTTTTTAAATGTCCTCTGAGTTGAAGCCCAATATTGGCTGCGCCATTGGCTGTAAAGAGATTTGCAAATTGAGGCATCAGAAGCTTAATGATATCGGATAAATGTGACAAATCCGTATGCCGGGCTTCCAGATCAAGATTGATCTCATCCAAGCGGGGGTTTAAGCTGCCCGAGGCCACCAGTGGGATGCCTTGTAAATTGGCACTGAGCTGAGGGAGTATCATTGAAAAGTGTTTAAATTGAATAGCGCCTGAAATACTATGCATGACCAGGGTTTTTTGGGGTAAGCTGACTTTTCCGTTAGAGATTGTCAGGGTACCATCCGCCGCTGGTTTTTGTGCCAATCCATAAACATGGGCTTGTCCGGATAACGTTCCTGTCATTTGGGTCTCGTTCAGCCATGGTATTGAGCGGTCTATCCAGGCCAGGCTATCTTGAAGACTCATTTGAAGGGCTTGAAGGCTGATATTGTTAAATCCCACGAACAGGTTAACCAGGTTTTTATCCGGAAATACCCAGCCGGTTATAAGGACGGGTCCATTGGGCATCCATCCCTGGAGATTCCGGAATTGAATGGCACGGCCCTCAAAGTGGAGCCCCCCATTTAGGTTTTTAAGGAGGTTTAAGGGATGTTGAGCCTGATGCGTCATTGAAACCTGGTTTAATTTCAGATCGCCGTATATTCGAGGTGCTTTAAGGGGGCCTTGGGCCTGAAAATGTCCGCCTATTTCCCCGGAGAGATGGCCTGCGAATTGAGCAGGCTGTCCCAGGAGCAGTTCAATGATCTCTTGAAGCGGTCCAAGATGAATCCGGGCTGTACCCAAACTGCCTTTAATTGTCTGTTTTTTCAAATCCAACAGTGCGTTCAACATAAAAGGGCCGTTGGCAATGTAGCCTACGGTTCTTTGAATCATAACTTGTTTGGACGCATTGAGTTGGACTGTCCCATTGATATTTTTTGCCAGGGGGATCCTTTTCTTCGGGCTATTGATGCCTACCTGGCTAAAACGAACAGTTCCCGTGACAGCGGGGTGAATGGCGCGGCCCACTAATCCAAAGGACGTTGAGAATTTGCCATTGATCAAGCCTAATAGATAATGCACTTTTGGGGGCAATAGATGAGGAGCGACATTCAATGACGAAATCGGGAGCCACCCGCTTTGGGCATGCAGATCCAACAGGCTGTTTTCAAGCTGTTGAGAGAGATGGATATTACCCCCTAACAGGAAGTGATAGCTCCGGCTATGAAGGCTGATTAAAAGATGCCTAAGGGCTTCGAGTTGCCCCTGTCGATTGGCTCGAAGCTGGGCCTTGGCCAGAAGTCGACCCGGCGTAAATACAAAATGGTATTGCCCAAATTCAAAGGGAACGTTCTTCTGGGTACTACCTTCAATCCTCATCATTTTCGGAAAATCTTTTTCGGTCAGTTCAAAGACCAATTGGCGGACTTGTCCAGAAGCTTTGACCGGCAGGCCATAGCTTCTCATAATAGTGGCCAAGGTTTGAAGATCAAGATGGGAAAACTCAAAATCGATTTTTTCAGGATCTTCCCAATTAAAACGAGGATGATCGACTAAAGATTGAGGGGCGCGGATCAGGAGATTTAGATCCCCGATCGGTTTTTTGACGCCGTTATTTTCAAAATCCCCGTGGCCTGTACCGACCAATTCCAAAGGTACATGGCTTTTAAAATGATTTAACGTCAAAAAATGACCATGGAGAGCGTATTGATTAACACTGTCAAAATAGCGATCGATGATGACATCATAATTTTCCAGCGAGAGTTGGGCGTCCTTCAGAAATACCTCCGTTGAGGGTACTTTGGGCGGTTTAATCCGAAATAAAAAGCTATTTTCTCCAATATAGACTTTGATATCCGAGAATGCGACTCTTGAAATCGAGGTTTTACGATGCCAAATCAAAGGCCAATACCGGACATTCACTTCAACTTGCCCAGCTTTAACCACTTTAATATCCGCAGGGTCGAACAGGACATTGTTGTTAAAAAGGACTTTTACGCCATGAAAGAGGGTGGGATGAATCTCCAGTGTTTGAATTTTAGCCCGTATGCCGGTTGTTTGCTCAATGGCGGTCTCAATCTTGTATTTTAGGGCTTTAAGGTTGATATAAGTTGGAATTAAGCGATCGATAATAAGACCGGCGAGAAAAACCAATGCCGTAAGCAGGATAAGGGTTGAGGCAGCAATGCGAAGATGTCTTCGGTGTTTCATGGGAATCTAAGGCATCACCCAATCGATGGAATACTCTATCATACCTCATTTCCAGGCGCTGTGTCTTGGGGGAAGTTGAGTCCCATGAACCGCATTACTTCGCCTAGTCATTTTTAGATTCTT
>JANWKX010000003.1 GCA_025451145.1 Vampirovibrionales bacterium | reverse complement strand
GGTTGCTTTCTATTTCCAACGGTTTCACGTAAACTGAAGGGCAATGGTCCTCGGATTTTTAAAATATTTTTCGGAGGCAGCATGATGGCCAGATTCAATTTAAGTCACTCCTTTAACCCCTGTGAAGCTGAACCTCAGTCCGGAATCATATTTCCCAAGAAATGGCTGGATGCTAAAGAAAATGGCGACTGGGACGATTGGCGCTGGCAGTTTCGAAATCGAATTCAGGATATAGAATCGCTTAAAACCCTGGTTTGCCTGAGTCGTGAAGAGGAAAACGCCTTTAAGGCTTCCGGAAAGAACCTACCCTTTGCCATTACACCCTATTACATGAGCTTACTCTCACCGTGTAATCCCCATGATCCGATTCGAAAAACCGTAATTCCTCGAATCGAGGAATTTTCCACGTCTCAGCACGAAATGGTGGATCCTTGCGGTGAAGATAAGAACTCTCCAGTGCCCGGGCTGGTGCATCGTTATCCGGACAGGGTGTTGTTTCTGATTAATGATACCTGTTCTGTCTATTGCCGGTACTGTACTCGGAGTCGTGTGGTGGGCAGCGGTGAACTGCGCCCGGAATTCGAGCACATTTATGAGTATCTGAAGCAGCATACCGAGATTCGGGATGTCCTGATTTCAGGAGGCGATCCCTTGGTCTTCTCGGATGATCGCCTGGAGCGGATCATCAGTCGACTGCGACAAATTCCCCATATTGAGATCATTCGCCTCGGTTCCAAAATCCCTGTGGTGATGCCGCAGCGTATCACTGATGATCTGGTCAATATGCTCAAGCGCTATCACCCGTTTTTTATGAGCATTCACTTTCTTCACCCGGATGAAATCACCCCCGAGGTCAAAGCGGCATGCAACAAGTTGGCCGATGCCGGTATCCCGACGTTCAGCCAGACTGTGCTCCTGAAAGGGGTTAATGATAATCCCCAGGTCATGAAAACCTTGATGCAAAAGCTCCTGACCCTTCGAGTACGGCCCTATTATATTTATCAATGTGATCCCGTTCAGGGCACCAGCCATTTTCGAACTTCCGTCAAAACCGGCTTGAATATTATGCAGCAATTGAGGGGCCATACCACCGGATATGCCATTCCAACCTATGTCATCGATGCCCCGGGCGGTGGCGGCAAGATCCCCGTCTCACCGGACTACGTTCTGTCTGAGGACGGCCAGAAAGTCACCCTCAAAAATTATGCCGGAGAGGTCTTTGAGTATTATTTTGATTAGTCGTTTTTTAAACTGTTTTGTTGGGTGTTTGGCTTTTGGTTTTGGATGGGAGCCTTGATGAAGGATGGGCAATTGATGACATTAACCATGGATTTTAAAGAAACAGCCACTTGGCTGAAATCCCATTACCCGCCTGCCGTTGATGTGGTGGCAGTACTGGGTTCAGGGCTCGGTGATTTGGCAGATCAACTCATTGCTTGCTCTGTTCAAATTCCTTATTCCAAGATCCCCCACTTTATGGCCTCAAAAGTGGCTGGCCACTCAGGAAACCTCATCTTAGGCCAGCTTCCTTCAGGACTCCATTTAGCTTGTTTTCAAGGCCGGGTGCATTACTATGAAGGCCATCCCATGGAATCCGTGGTGTATCCCTTACGCGTCATGAGGCTTCTGGGCGCCAAGACGTTGATATTGACCAACTCGGCTGGCGGTGTTAATCCTGCTTTAAGCCCTGGCGATCTGATGCTCATTACGGATCATATTAACCTGATGGGAACCAATCCCTTGATTGGGGGAAATCAAGACGAGTTTGGCCCTCGTTTCCCGGATATGTCGGAGGTTTATAGCGCTTCTTTAAGAACGTTAGCGCTTTCCAAGGCTGAAGGCTTAAGCATTGATCTAAAGCAAGGGGTTTACTGTGCCATGAGTGGCCCTTCCTACGAAACCCCGGCAGAGATTCGAATGATAAAGACCCTGGGCGGTGATGCGGTTGGCATGTCCACAGTGCCAGAAGCCATTGTGGGATCACATATGGGCATGAAAGTCTTGGGATTCTCTTGTATCACCAATGCGGCTGCCGGTGTGACCCAAGGCCATCTGCTCAATCATGCGGAAGTTCTTGAGGCAGCCGAGAACGCAAAACCCAAGTTCTCCCAACTCTTGTCTTCAGTCTTAATGGCTTTACCGAACGAATAGCGCCTTTAATTTGTAGTAAAGCCTAAACTAAAAGGGCTTCTTTGCCGGCGGATCTGGCTCGCTCTTCCAGCATACCCCGATTTTCATCAATATAGCGTTCCAAGTGCGCTTTAAAAGCCTCTAAGGCCTGGTCTTGAGGGACTTTTTGGAGTACTTCCAAGCCTTCGAAAATATAAAACTCGTTCCGGGCCCCGGCAATCCCTAGATCCGAATGAGAGGCTTCTCCCGGGCCATTCACAAAACACCCCATGACGGCCACACGAACCGGCAGTGGAATCTTGGCGATCAAGGCTTCAACCTGATTGGCCAAGCCATGGAGATCGACCTCAGCCCGGCCACAACTGGGACAACTGACCAAATCGGCGCTATCAGCCCGAAGCCCAAGAGATTTTAGAATCTCATGACCTGCTGTCACTTCTTCAATGGAGTCTGCCGTTAAAGACACCCGAATGGTATCCCCTATGCCTTCCGAGAGCAAAATCCCAATCCCGATGGCCGATTTAATCAACCCTCGTTTTAAAGTCCCCGCTTCCGTAACGCCCAGGTGTAAGGGGTAGGGAGTCACTGCCGCCAGGCGTCGGTAGGCTTCCACCATGATGGGTGGGTAGCTAGCCTTGACGGAGATTTTCATATTGAAAAATTCTTCTTCTTCCAGAAGGCGGATATTGAGCAAGGCACTTTCCACCAAGGCCGAGCAAATATCGTTGGGAAACTGTTCCTTGACAATTTTCTCCAAAGACCCGGCATTTACGCCGATTCGGATGGGTAACTCCCGTTCTTTCGCCTTGTCCACGACTTTGCGGATGAACTCTTTTCGAGGCAAATTACCTGGGTTGATTCTGAGACCATGAACCCCATTGTCTGCCGCCTGAAGCGCCAAACGGTAATCAAAGTGGATATCGGCGATCACAGGAATAGGAGACCGCTTTACAATGGTGGTTAAGGCTTCGGCGGCTTCTTTATCCGGGACGGCCAGCCTGATAATCTCACAGCCGGCATCGGCCAGCCGCTTGATTTGCTTGACCGTTTCCTCGATATCACGGGTATCTGAGGTGGTCATGGATTGCACCACGATGGGTGCTCCATCCCCAATGGGGACATCTTTGACGTAAATTCTTCTGGAGGCTCTACGCTGGATTGGAAAGGTCATGAAGCCGCTCCCATGGATGGTAATTGAGAGGTCGCCAAGCCGGATTCCTTATATAAAATCTCTTTGGGAACTCCCAGGAATAAGATATCCCAAGGGAGCATTTCTGCCTGGTGACGTTTACGTAAAGCATACCAATCCAGAGAGGGGATCGCAAGACTGCCCTTCGCTGCTTTCAATTCTTTCAAAGTCCGGTTTAACGCCCCCAAGTTTGCACCCTGGTTGGCAAACTCAATGATAAAGGACGAAAGACGCCGATCGCCTCTTGAAAAGAGGGCCTGAATCATATCCCATTTGGGGCTTGTAGGCCGGAAATCACAGGTTTTGACCAAGGATTTTCTCAAAAACTCCTGCTTCTGCTGAAGCAGTTTGCTGTCTTCTCGGCCCATCCATTGAAAGGGCGTGGCCGCCTTCGGAACAAAGGTGCTACAGCCCAGGTGAATTTTTAGTTGTGGGTTTTCACGTTTCAGGTTTTTCAACAGAGAGACCGTATCTTCTAAATCGCTCCAAGTCTCATCCGGTAAACCCACCATGCTATACAGTTTTAAATTGGGAATACCGGCTTTGAAAATAACGGAAGTGGCTTGATGAATGGCCTCTGTCCGAAGATGCTTGTTAATCCGCTTGCGAAGTCGTTCCGAGCCTGTCTCGATGGCCAGGGTCACACTTTGTTGCCCGCCATGGTGGAATGTTTTGGCGATATGGGGCGTCAAGGTATCGGCCCGTAGAGAAGCCGCCGAAACCCGAATCCCTTCTTTAGACTGAATAAAATCACAGAGGGCATCAAATTCAGGATGATCCGCAATCAAAGCCCCCAGTAAGCCTATTTTAGAGGTATACTGCAACCCATATTCAATGCGTTCAATTATTTTTGGGAGGGATGGGCCACGGGCAGGCAACATGGAGTAGCTGGCCAGGCAAAACCGGCATCGATGGGCACAGCCTCGCATGACTTCGACCAGGAAGGTATTGGAAAAAATCGTGTCCTCTGTCAAAATCGGCGTTGAGGCAATGGTTTCATCCAGGCTGGTCAGCCATTGCTTCTCAATGGGAAATGGTAGACCCTCCACCTGGGGATAAAACCCACAAATTTCATGGGTTTCAGGATGATACTCAACATCATACAAGGAGGGCACATAGAGCCCTGGGACTTGGCGGGCCAAGGCAATCAATTGTTCCCGCCTATCCTTAAACGCTCGCACCTGTTTAAAGGCCTGAACCAGAGCATCAAGGACCTCTTCGCCTTCGCCGATGAGGAAAAAATCGAAAAAATCGGCATAGGGTTCCGGGTTTGTCATCACCACCGGCCCACCGGCAAAAATGAAGGGGTGATGCGCCGCTCGGTCAATGGCCTTCAGAGGCAAATCATAATGTTTCAGCATCCTAATGATTTCCAAAATGTCCAGCTCAAAGGAAAAGGAAAATCCAATCAATTCCATATGATTAATGGATTCCTGGTGCATGTTATCTGTATTGATTCGTTTCACAGCGATTTCAGGCTGCTCATCGAGCTGTCTGAAGAGGCTTAAATAGCCTAAAGAGGACATGGAAACAGAATACGTATAAGGATAGGCCAGCCCAATCCGAACGGCATCCGGCTTTGGAGGCACCGGCTGGTAAAGGAATGTTTCTGAGCGTTGAATGGACTTCATGGGCAATCGGATTTATTTGCGTTTTGAATCAGGCTTCAGATAAACTACAAAGAAGGTATATCGATAATATTAAACCTGATCCGACTGAGGATTTGTCAACGCATTGTAGCACAGGGAGGCTGAGATCCCCAATGAGTATAACACTTGCCCCAAAAACCGTAACCCGTATAACGCCGGATGAAGCCTTGGATTTACTCTGCCATGGGGATTTGCTTGAACTCGGTATGCGGGCTGAAGCTGTCAAAGCCCGATATCATCAGCCGGAAGATCCCATTACCTTTGTCATTGACCGTAATGTCAATTACACCAACATCTGTAATGTGGATTGCATGTTTTGCGCCTTTTATCGCCATAAAGAAGATCCTGATGCTTACACGCTGACTTATGCCGAGATCAAACCCAAAGTCCAGGAGCTGGTGGATATGAACGGTACGCAGCTTCTCTTGCAAGGTGGTGTCAATCCTGATTTGCCCTTTGAGTACTATACGGATCTGATTCGCGCGATTCGTCAGGATTACCCGGATTTGACCATTCATGCCTTTTCCCCGACCGAAATTGATTTTATGGTGAAACTAACCGGCTGGCCGTTAAAAACGGTCCTGGACAAGTTGGTTGAAGCCGGAATGTCATCGATCCCAGGGGGTGGGGCAGAGGTTCTTGATGATTGGGTCCGCCAGAAGGTTAGTCCCAAAAAAGTGGATTCTATTGGCTGGTTGGACGTCATGGAGGCCG
>JANWKX010000002.1 GCA_025451145.1 Vampirovibrionales bacterium | reverse complement strand
TTCACCTCCGTGCCTTTATTACAGCGCTATTGCGAGAAAGGCGCAATTAAACCCAGGACCGATTTTAGACAACCGGTCAATGAGACTTAAGGCTGATTGACAAAAAGGCGGCGATTTTACCCAAAATGGGTCCCTGAACCTTTAGGGTTTGGTCCGTGTAAACTCTCCCAGTAGATAGAGTGAAAAAGGGAGTGCCGCAACGATGATCAGGAAAATTATAATCATCGTCATGGCCATCTGATTTTTCACTGGCAAGGTTGCTTGGGCATGGACGGCGTCTTCCAGAAAGTCGGTTAATTCCGTGACCTGGATATGGTGGCCATCCGCTTCTGAAATGGGATCCTCTCCAGTGTTTTTTAACAAAATCGTCAAGACAATGACGGCTGTGAGAAAAATCCCTGGAATCATCAGTAACATGACAATTGCACCGGGTGTCGAACCACTTCCTGCAATCACCGGAAACAGAATCAGTAACGATAGGACAAAGGCAAGAACTGCAAAAATCATTGCCGTAATCAAGTGCTGTTTTGACAGTGACATCATGTCTCGCGCTCCCTAAAACAAGAATCTACCCAGTCTTATCATTAACGAACTTGGGCGATAGGTCAAACAAAAGCTTAATGGTTTCAACCTGATTGCTGACGACTCATTTTTTTAATGAGTACACTGCTCATTACTGTTCTGTTTGATAGTGCAAAAGCTTGTCATTTCTCAGAAAAATGCGCTTTTCTCTCCAGAACCATGGCAAACAGAAAGAATGTTAAGAAATTTTGCTTTTCGGGCATGGGATTGGGCATGTTTCGCATCTTTTTTGTTTGGTATTGTTTTTATCCATATACTAGGGGGACAGGTGTCTTTGTATGATTAACCCGGTTCAAGCCCAACAACCCAGCCCTTATAGCTTTCCATTACCAGCGGCTCAGAACACCGCCATGGTACCTAATGGCGTGTTCTCCATGATGGATGATCAGGCTTTGGCTCCGCCTGTGCCTCAAAAATCAGGTTGGTTCAGGCTTGTCTTCGATATTTTGACTCATCCCACCCTGAAAACCATAACGCTGGTTAAGCGTTTGGGGATTCAGAACAAAAGTGGCCAATCCTTTGCCAAAAACCTGGCGATGTACCGCACTCTCCAGAAAAACCTTTCTTCCCATGGGAAAAAATACCTGTATGGACTCTTAAAGTCTGGTCGATTGATGGATATCAGCGTTTCTGATCAACAGAGCACTTTGGCCCACCTCTATAGCATCGTGACCACCCCAAGAGCCCAGTCTTTGGATGCCAAAACGATTCTTGAAGACACCGTCCGCCTGCTCGATCACCCTGAAACTGTCACGCAAAAGTTTGGCACACTGACCCAAAATAATATCCAGGCTCTGGTCAATTACTATCACAGCGGTTTAGGACCAAAGATCACGCAGCCTCTAAGCCTTAAAATGCTTCAAGTGAATTCGAGCGCGACCTGTGTGGCTTCCAGTGTCATGTTTTATATGCTGCACCGTGAACCCAGTGAATTTGTTCGTCAGGTCTCACAGCTCAGCAGTCCACGGCTGGCATTCTATCAGAAGGTTTCAGCTTCGGAATTATCGCCTGAAGATCCAAGCCAAGCCGCGCAGATTATCAACGATTATCAACTTCAAGCCACGGCTGCCCCTGGAAGTAATGGCTCCGAGTTCTGGGTCAAGGTGGATTTACCCTATAGTGGTGTTGTTGTTACTGATAATCAATTGAAAGACTCTCGGTTAGCCTTTTATCAGAAGTTTCGCTATGATGAGTTATCCCCAGAGCAACTCCAGAAAATTTATAGCCGTGAAATTGATACCTATCAACCACCTGGTGAGGAAGATTCCTCTGTGATTTGGGTCAAAATGGACAAGTCGCCCGGTAAAAAGATTATCCGAGAGGCCAATCAGGATGACCCCCACTCAGACAAATTTCCCAAGCATTTTCATCCGCTAGGTCGCAGGGAAATCTTGGCCATTTCCACCCGTGGTCCGGTGGAATCCATGTATCAGGGGGCTTTAACGCACCTGGCCGTACGAACCTACGATCCGGGACTGGATGAGCGTGTTAATCCAGATGGCACATTGGATGACAATAAAGGGCTTGAGGAAGATCGCAAGACGCTGATGGAAAGCATCGTCAAAAATAATGGCGGTGAAATGTCTGTGACCTACCAATTTACGGCTGCAGGGCAGAGCGGCGATCCTTATTTAATGGGTTACTACCGAAGCTTTGATCAAACGACCCAGGATCTCGTCAGGGCATTGGATGCTGGACAGGATATCATTGTGGGCATTACCGATACCGATCAAGGGGGTGAAGCCGGAAAAATCGTCATGGGTCATGAGCTTACCGTGACCGGCTATGAACGGGATCGCAAGACCGGGGAAATTATCTTTACCGTTGCAGACAGTGACGACGGTGTTCCGACTTTGGTGAAACGGCCTGCCAGCCAATTGGTTCCGATGATTCACCATGCCGGATTCCCTGTCAAACAGGCGATGCAAATCTGGAACCAGATTAATACCATGCCTCAAAATCAATATATGCTACCCGATCAAAATGATGCCAGCCATTTTCACTTGTTGGCCACTGTGCCACCGGCTCAGCAACAAGCCTTTTTGGCCAATTACCAACGGATGGTTCAGGAAGAGGACGCCCAACAGCAAGGGATGTCTCAACCCTCCCCACAAGGGGTGGCACAGCAGCCCATTTATCCCTTTCAGTATCCAAGCAACAATTATGCTTATGGTGTCTCTTATCCACAAAATTATTATGCCTGGCAATATCGGCCAGTGTCCTATAGCTACCCATCAAACCCTTTTTATGCTGGCGCCTCGGCATATACCCCGGCGGCTTCTTTAAGCTATTCCGGGGCAGGATACCCTTATTATTATGGGTATAATGGGCAATACTGGGGAAGATAGGCTCACGAAACGATTAATGACTCGTGGGAATATTGTTTAAAGCCCGGTCAATTTGTCGGCCACGATTGATATCCCCAGTATCCAAGAGCTGGCGTTTTCGAGGGTCGTCACTGACATCATTCAAGGTATTTAAAGAACGAAGCACACTGGTCATGCTGGAATCTCCAGGAACGACCAACATTTTTCCGTGCTCCGGTTCATCATTAACATCAATAATGTTATTGGCGGTTTGCTCTCCGGAATGATTAATAATTGTAGCCAGTTGCGCGTCACTTTGATCCGGCTTTGTCCAGACAACCGCTTCGACATACTCCTCGTCTTCGTATTGATCCGATGTTCCAGGAATTTTAACCGACAAATCCATTACGCCTGCTGCAGGCATAACCGCCTTTTGATCCACGACAGGCGTGCCAACACGAAGTGCCAGACCTGAAGGAAATGTTTTCCCATTGGGCTGGGCCGATAAAAACAACTCAATATGGGAACCTGGCCTTGCTTTAATGGTAAAGACAGCTGAATGCCCCGGGATAATTTGAGACGGCAAATAGATCTCAGGCTTTTGCTTGACCAAATCGCTCAATCGAAGGGCATGGGCAGGGATTAATAAAGACTGCCCCAATAATGCGGTCACCCCCAATAACATCCAAAAGGGCTTACTCTTTGCAGGAATTTTCATAGGACACCACCTCGGTATCGTTCGCTTACACAACCTCATGAGCCTTATTTTATACGAAGACCCGGAATTTTCCTATTCCCGATTTCTGTGGTTTAATACAATTTAACGGATTTTATGGAGTTGGTTGTCCATGTTGCTCTTAATTCTTCAGATTATACAGGCCATTACCGGAGTCCTTCTCGTTGGATTGGTTTTGATTCACTCGCCAAAAGGGGATGGTATCGGTGGAATTGGTGGTGCTGCCCAGATTTTTTCAAGCCAAAGAGGGGCTGAGGCTGGTTTAAACAAATTAACCGCCTGGGTTGTGGGTATTTTCTTTCTGGTGAGTGCCATTACCGGATTTTATGGTCCTGCACTCTCAGGAGAATAAACATAAAGATTAGATTCAAGGAAGCATTTGATACCCATAGGCCTTGAATAAACCATTCAAAGCGTTAAGGGATAACCCAACCACGTTAAAATAACAACCTTGGATGGATTGAATAAGCAAGCTGCCATATCCTTGGATGGCATAGGCTCCTGCCTTGTCCATGGGTTCTTGGGTTTCAATGTATCGCCAGATCTCATCTTCAGACAACGGCATCATCTGAACCTTGCTCTCTAAAACGCTTTTTTGAAGCTGGCCTTGGTGAAACAATGCAATCCCTGAATAGACAGAGTGAGTGCGCCCCTGTAGCCTTGAAAGCATTCTGAAAGCATCTGGTTTATCAACAGGCTTACCCAAAACCTCATCCTGAATCACGACAATGGTATCTGCCGCAATGACAAAGGCTTCTGGTTCGTCACAAGCCACCGATTCCCCTTTAAACGTTGCTAAAGCCAGAACCTGCTCAGAAGGAGGCAGGTGGGAAACGTCCAGATCCTTTTCCTCAACCTTTGGATGAATAATCTCAAAAGTAAGTCCGACAGCCTCCAGCAGCTCACGTCTTCGGGGAGAACCGGACGCCAAAACGATCTGTTCTGATGACAAGGTGTTCTGGGGCTTACTCATCAGCTGTGTTCCGGTCAATCGTCTTAACATATTGGGCTCCAATCAGCGCATCGGGTAGAAATTGTTGCGCTTGATCCGGGTGATCGTGAGAGTAGAGGTAGCCGATGCCATGGCCGTATTTTCCAGCATCCGGATAATGGGCATCTCTAAGGTGCATTGGCACCGGATAGCTTTTTCCATTTCGCTGGATGTCGCCAAGGGCCTGATCAATGGCGCACACCGATTGGTTGGATTTTGGCGCATGAGCCACATAGATAGTGGCCTGGGCCAAGGGAATTCGGGCCTCCGGGAATCCTAGCTTTTCAGCCGCTTCAGCAGCCGCCGTCGCAAGAACCAGGGCCATTGGATCCGCATTACCGATATCTTCACTGGCGGTAATCATCAGGCGTCTGGCAATAAACCGGGGATCTTCCCCTGCCGCAATCATCTTTCCCAGCCAATACACCGCGGCATCGGCATCGGAGCCCCGCATGCTTTTTTGATAGGCCGATGCATGATCATAGTGCTCATCGCCTTGGCGATCGTAGTTCAGCCGGTTTTGCTGAGCCAGTTGTTCCAACAGTTCAATGGGGATAAAGCGTTCTCCCTCTTCAATAGGCGCACACTGGTAAGCGATTTCCAACAGGTTTAACGCACTTCGCCCATCACCGTTGGCATAATCAATGATAAAGGAAATGCTTTCCTTGCTGATTCTCACCTGATCCAGTTTTTGAAGGCCCCGTTTCAAGAGTTGAAACAAATCTTCCCGACTCAGATAATCCAGTCTGACAACCAAGACCCTGGACAATAATGCCGAAATGACCTGAAAGCTAGGATTTTCAGTGGTTGAGCCAATCAGAATGAAGGTGCCATCTTCTACATGAGGAAGAAGGGCATCCTGCTGGGTTTTGCTGTAACGATGAATCTCATCAATAAACAAAACCGTCGGCTTTTGCTGATAATTTAAGGCTGTTTTGGCCGATTCCACCGCTTTTCGTAGGTCAGCGATTCCCGATGACACAGCACTCAGCTCAATAAAATGAGCCTCTGCATTCTCGGCGATGATTCTGGCCAAGGTGGTTTTACCCACACCCGGCGGACCCCAAAAGAGGAGGGAGGTCAGGCTCTTGGACTCAATCAGATTCCTCAGAGGCAAAGAGTCTCCCAAAACGGCCTTCTGGCCAACAAAGTCAGAAAGTTCACGAGGGCGAAGCTGTTCGGCTAAAGGCACTATCCGATGCTGCTCCCCTAAAAGATCCAAAAGATTTGCCATGGTCCGCTCAAGATCCAGCTTTTTTACCGATAACAGTATAAAATAGAAGAAAAGCCTTTTGTATCCAATCTTTTATGCCTAGACTTGATATCAGGATAGAGACCATCACGGCCAACCGGGTCAATGCAAAGTGCGTTCAATGGGAACGCTTTCCTAAACCTGGCTGGTTTATTGAGTTTATCACACGTCAAGGCGCCTGTTTTTATACCCAAATTGAGTCTGTCACCCCTGGGAAAGAGTCTGGACATGA
>JANWKX010000001.1 GCA_025451145.1 Vampirovibrionales bacterium | reverse complement strand
TTTGGCAATCGAATAAATTGAGGTAGACATTAATCCCTTCAACCCATTGATCGGCATTGTAAGACTGAATCAAGCTGCCATACACAATATAACGGCAATCCAATCGGGCCCCTAAATGACTTAAATGGGAGTGCTTTTCCTGATGCGATAAGCCTTGCGGAAGCGATAACTGCCGATCACTGGGTACGGCATAATCCTCGAATATTAAATTGGTATAGAAACTCAGGGTTTGACTCACCCCATAGAGGAGAAAACGCTCAAACTCATTGAGGAAACCTTCGGTATTATCCTTATAGAAGGAGATCCCGAGAATATGATCGTCAGCAAAGGACATGTTCATAGACTGAAGGCTTTCATTCCTGTAACGGCCGAGAGGTCATCCAAAGTCGATCGAACTCAGTTTGGTATCGATCAAAGTCCCCAAAAATTGAATGGCTTCATTTGGCTAAGTTAGGACAGGCTAAAAACCTTTCACTGAGTGAACCGTGTAAAACACAGCCTGCCCTGAAGGGGTCTGGTTCAGAACCTGGCCATGTTCTGAAATCATCGCAGACACACCGGTATTGGTGGCTAAAATCAAAGGAATGCCTGTTTCAGCCGCCCGCATTTGATTAATCGCCAAAAACTGAGATTCTAACAATGAATTTTGTTGATACCATCCCAAGTTACTCAAAGTCACCAGTAACTGGACCCCTTGCTGCCGGTATTGACTGGCCAACAGAGGGTAGAGGGCTTCAAAGCAGATGAGTGCCCCCATACGATGGGCTCCCAGTTGAAACGGTGGTTGCTCAAAAGAGGAAGGCGTAAAGCTATCTCCATAATCAATGCCCCATTTTGAAAGCTTTTTGGCCAGCCATTGGCCTGAGACAAATGGCGTCGTTTCCCCAAAAGGGACCAAGTAACGCTTTCCGATGACCTGAGGGCTGGCGCCAGGTTGAAACAAAAGCGCCCCGTTATGATAGCCATCGGATTGAAGATAAATGCCGCCCGAAAGCAACGCCGTTGAATCCCCCAGGGGGAACTGTTGCCAGGAGGATCTGGGCGTCAAGGCCAAAGCCCCTTCCGGCAAAATAACCAACCGAACCTTCTCATGGGTCCTTGTAAGAGCCTTTTGAATCAAATGGGCGTAATACTGTTCTTTTTCCGAAAATGTCAGGCCTGATCGCTCTGCCTGAATCGATAAATTCCCCTGAATTCCCAGCGGATTCAGCTCCCGTAAAATTCCCGAAGGTTTTGGTGTGTGTGCAGCTCCCACGAAAACCGTTATAAGGAGAATCACCATTCCCAGAAAGGCCCAATTTCGGTTATTTTCAGTTATGGCTTTCATCCAGGCCATCTGGGCAAAAATAATACAAGCTTCTAGTCCATAAAAACTGAGCGTATACGTGCTTTGGCGGATCCAAGGCACTGAAGCTTGAGAATAGGCCAGAAAGCCCCACGGTAAGCCGACAGGATTTTGGTTGAGGCCATACAATCCAACCACCCAAAGTGCAGCAGCCACCCAGGGAAACCCGATGGGCAAAAATCGCCTTAGGGCATAAAACCCCATCCAAATAATCCCGATAATCACCCCTTGAGATAGGGCAGCGCCCACCCATGCCGTGAGGGTAATGAAAAAACTGACCCATGGGGAAAACCCCATCCAAGTCAGCGGGTGCAACCCTAAAAACCACACCAGTAAAATGCTATGATAAACTAGGCCTAACAAACTGCCTTGAAGAAAAGCCGCTCTCCAGCCCTGAACAAAGCGAAGCTGGCTCAAGGCCGGAATCAGCCCCACCCAGGCCAAAGGCCATAAGCCTATCCCTGGTGCGGATAAGCCCAGCAGCAAGCCACTGATCACAACAGACCAATTGCTCTTTTTATCCAGCCACTGTTTAATGAAGATCATGAAAATACTCGGCATTGATCCAGGATACGAACGGGTTGGGTTTGGCTTAATCGAATGTGATGCCAATAAGCGCTACCATGCCAAGGACTGGGGCATTATTTCCACATCCAAACATGAATCAGACGCCAGCCGACTCCACGGTATCCATACTGCCATGATCTCGTTGCTGGAACAAACCCAACCGGATCTGGCCGCTATTGAAAAGATTTTTTTCTGCCGTAATGCCAAAACCATGGTGCCCGTGGCCCAAGCCCGTGGTGTCCTTTTATTATCTTTCCAGGCTCACGGAATCCCCTACTGGGAATATACCCCCATGCAGGTCAAAATGAATATGACCGGCTACGGGAAATCCGGCAAGCGGGAGATCCAGGAAATGGTCATGCAGCTACTCGGCATGACTGAACTGCCCAAACCCGATGATGCCGCTGATGCCTTGGCCATTGCCCTTTCCTGTGCTTTTGAGCAGGGCGCCGTCAGTTTGTTCTCGGCGCGTTGAAACGTGGCCTGATTTTGGCTAACATGAAATGAATGATAAAAGAACACTGTGGATGGCAGTATTGCCCCACAAAAAGTGAACAGGAGGCATTGCACTATGTCACGACCTATGCAACTTGCAATTTTAGGGGCTGGTGGATTGGGAAAAGGAATGGTCCAACGGGCAAATCAGACTCAAGACTTTAAAACCGTGGCTCTGGTGGATCGGGAAGCCTATTTATTTGATGCCGAGGGCATTGAAAGTGAATCCGTTGCAAATCTCAAGCAGCTTCGTGAGCATCCGGATGCAGTGCCCTCTCTCCAAACCATCCTGGATTTATTTTTGACACACGGCGATGAAATTGATGTGGTGTTTGTGGCACTCCCCAACCTGCCGGTTGATTTTATCCCCAGAACCATTGAATCCATTGTGACCCAAACCGGATTTCGTGGCATTTTTGTGGATGCCTTAAAGCGGACCAGCGCCGTTGAACGGATGCTTCAGCTGAATGAAATGCTTCAAGAAAAAGGCGTCTTGTATATTACCGGGGCTGGCGCCACACCAGGCTTTTTAAGCACCATTGCAGCCGTAGCCGCCCAATCCTTTGTGGAAGTGTCCCATATTGATATTCGGTTTGGCGTCGGGATTGCCAATTGGGAAACTTACCGGGCAACCATCCGCGAGGATTTTCTCCACTTGGAAGGTTTTGATGCTCAGAGAGTCGCCCAAATGTCTGATGCCGATATTGAGGCAGAACTGGAGAAACGAAACGGCCTGTTGGAGCTGAACAACATGGAACATGCTGACGATATCATTTTGGAATTGGCTGGCATTTGCAGGCGCGATCAAGTTACCGTTGGGGGCTTGGTCGATACCCGCAATGCCCGAAAACCCATTAGCACCACGGTGTCTATCAGTGGAAAAACCACCTTGGGGCATCATGCCACCCATGTGATGACCCTGGATGATGCCACCACCATGGTCGATAATGTCTGCGGCCCCGCATTAGGCTTTTTACGTCAAGGCCACCATCTATACTCCCGGCAGTTTTATGGAATCATTACCTCAGCTGACATTATGCCCAGAGGCCCAGTCCCCTTAAGGCAACCCAGCCTCATGGCGTAAGCGGTTTTAGTTTCTAGCAAATCGATGACTGCCATTTTTATCACCGGGACAGATACCGGCATCGGGAAGACCTGGGTCAGCTTAGGCCTTGCAGAACTGGCCATCCATCAAGGATTATCCGTCGCCTACTATAAACCCATCCAGACGGGGACACCTGAAGGCCAGCCTCCTGAGGATCCGGCATTCTTGAATGGTCATCTGGGAGACAAGATTTCGATCTTTAACCGATACTGTTTTGTGCCACCCGTCACTCCTTCTGTTGCCGATACCCACCAAACGATTCAGCTTGAGCCGATTTTAAAGGATGTTTCACAGCTAAAACAGCAATTTGATGTGGTCTTGGTGGAAGGCGCCGGGGGACTTATGGTGCCCATCACACCGGATCTGCTGATAATTGATTTGATTCAAGCCCTGGATTTAACTGTTTTATTGGTGGGACATTGTCGCCTAGGCGGGATTAACCAGGCTCTCCTATCCATTGAGGCGCTTCAAAGTAGGCAACTCAAGCTCCTAGGCCTGATGCTGAATTTTTATCCTCAACACTTGCCGGAAGCCCCATTGGCCGTTCAGACCCTGATTCCAACGTTAAGATCATGCCTTGGCCCCTCTCTTCCTATTTGGACCAGCCTGTTGAGCGAAGATCTCCCACCTCGGTTTCAGTCCAATTTGCCGCCAGAGTTTTTCGTTACAAACTGTAATGTTTCTCAAGTTTGAAGCAATTCTGCTCAATCAATTGTTTTTATTTTTATACATAGAGAAGAATTGATTTCAGGAGAATTGATCATGGGTGGTATTAATGGCATTGGTTCTACGCCAACCACAAGCAGCCCATCTCCAACGGCGCCTTCGGCCACTGCTCCGACGAATCTGGCAGCGGCAGGGTCCGAACAACTGAGACAGATTTTCAATGCCCAGTTAGGTGCCTATCAGCAAATTCAAGCTTTACCCAGTGATCAGCAGACGCAACTTCTGCAATACGCCCAATCTCAAGGGATTCAGGATCCAGCGGATATTATTACCCAGCAATATATCAACCAAATGAGAGGCTCTCAAATCTACCAGCAGCTTGCTCAGCAGGTTCAAGGGGATTCTCCTTTACAGCTGATGCAAATGGCGATTGATCCCAATATTTCCGATGAAGAGAAAATCTGCCTGGAAGGCATTGCCGAAGATAAAGCGCAAAACTTGAATATTTTCAAGACAAACTTTCAGCAAGTCCTTCAAAACCTTCAAGAAGATGATCCTGATCTCCAGCAGATTCAACAAGACGACGATAAGCAGACACAAGCAACCGATTCGTCTTATGTTGATTCCTTTGGCGGCGATGATAGCTAATCCGAAAGTATTCTCTTTGTTAAGACGGGCTCTCCTCATCGGTCGCCGTCTCAAAAAAACGCAATTGGGTTGAGCCATCTTCAGCGTCTTGAATCATTTTTTCAGCCAAGGCCTGACGTCGTGAGATCCGGCTATGGGCTTTTCCGGGTTCTGGGGGTTGGCGACCAATCCAGATGGTTTCCGCCTCTCCCAATTGATATCCCACCCATCGTGCCAGGACAAAAAGTTCATCACTCAAGCGGTTCAAAAAAGGTAAAATTTCAGGGGCCAAAGGCGCCTGGCGATTCAAAGTCGTACAAACCCGTTCAGCTCTTCGACAAATGGTACGAGCCAAATGGATAAAACTAACAACTTCACTCCCCCCCGGTAAAATAAAATGCCTGAGTTCCGGCAAATCTCGCTCCATATCATCGATATTGGATTCCAAAAACGTGACATCCTCTGGCAAAAGCTGGGGCATATTGCCTGCAGGCAAATTGGCAGTGGCAATCATACTGGATAGGGTAAACAGTTTATCCTGAATCCACTCAATCAATGCTTCTTGGTGCATCCAGAGTGCTGGCTTTTTTTTCTGCATTTTCTTGAAATAGGCCGAAATGACACCCAACACACTGGAAAGCTCATCCAACGTCCCATAAGCATCAATTCTTAAATCATCCTTTGGGAGTCTTTGGCCACAAGCCAAGCTGGTAGCCCCTTGATCACCCGTACGTGTGTAAATAATCCGTCGAGACATTGTCTTGATAATCCCTCTTGATTTTGCCCTCGCCAGTCTCTCACCTATTATTCTAGCACGTTTGAGACGGTTTTAAATCCCATGGGTAGGGACTCAACAGTGCCTCTTACGCAACAAAAAGGCCTTATGATTTACATAAAGCCTTTAAGAAATATTTGAATCAATGAATGATTTATGCCGGAAGCGCTTTTTTGGCTTCGATAGCAATCTTGGTAAAAGCATCCTTGTCACGGACCGCCAAATCAGCCAGGAATTTACGATTGAGCTGAATATTGGCTCGTTTTAAGCCATAAGAAAAACGGCTGTAGGATAATCCATTTTGCCGAGCTGCCGCATTAATTCGGGCAATCCAAAGCCGGCGCAGATCCCGCTTTTTATTGCGTCGATCACGGTAAGCGTATTTTAACGCCTTCATGACGGCTTGATTGGCAACGGTAAAGATTTTACTCCGACTGCCACGAAAACCTTTGGCAAGCTTTAAAATCTTGCGGTGTCTGTTTTTAAGAACGTTTCCACGTTTAACCCGAGACATTGTTCTATCACCTCAACTTGGGACTGGTAAGCTTTGATTTTATCGAATGTACTTCAAATACGGAATTTCATCCAGGATTTTAATGGCATTGCCAGAATAGATCTCAACCATCCCTTCCAGCCGTCTTTTTCGTGCGGAGGATTTTTTCGAGTTTAAGTGCCCTCTTCCACCTTGACCACGAACCAATTTGCCATTGGCGGTTATCCGATAGCGTTTTGCACCCGCCTTATGGGTTTTCATCTTTGTTTTTGGCATGACTCCACTGAACTCCTAATAAATTGAAAGCTATTTCTTTTTGCCTGGAGAGAGCATAAGGCCAATTTGTCGACCCTCCAGCTTTGGCGGAGCGTCCAAATGGCCATGGTCTTCCAAGTCTACAACAAACTTATTTGCCAGGTCAAAGGCTAAATTTGTGTGCTGTATTTCCCGTCCTCTTAAGCGAATGGTCAACTTGACTTTATGACCATGCGTCAAAAAGCCTTCAGCCTTCTTCATCTTAACTTCATAATCATGGGTATCAATCCTGACCCCCATTTTCAGCTCTTTAATATCAATGGTATGTTGCTTCTTCTTAGCTTCCCGAGCTTTTTTCTCTTTTTCAAACTTGAATTTGCCAAAATCCATCAGCCGGACCACTGGCGGGGAGGAGTCTAAGCTCATGATGATCAGATCTAACCCCCGCTCCGCGGCAATACGCTCCGCCTCAGCCCGAGAAACAACACCAAAAGCCTCATCATCTGCAACCAGACGAACTTCTGACGCTTTAATTTTATCCGTTAACAATTGGGGGCCTTTTTGAGACGAGGAAGGGGGTTGGGTTTGCGTTGGTTTCATGCGATGAACTTATTTATCCTCCAGATTATGCTTCATTAAACAGTGTGTAATCTATTTGCCTGTGATTGTAACGTAACAATGATCAATGAGTTTACCAGGCAATTTGATGCTTTGACCTTCTCCGCATAGAGGATTATTGTACCCTGAACTGACGGCAAACTCTATGGGAAAAGGGTTTAGGAATCAACATTTTATTATTTTACTGTGAAAAACCGCGTTTTCAAACATATTGTTACGATCGTCAAAACAATCGATTTGAAGACGCTTGAAACAGACCAGGGGACTTTCATCGAAAAGCGGATTGAGGCCATAAGGCAGAGGCTTCAATTGAATAGAGGATTTTTAGATAAAAAACAGGCCTAAAAAAAGGCTTGGCAAATAAAATGATATAATGGTCCTCAAGAGTTCTCGAAATTTGTAAAGCGTTACGTCAGAGAGCACGCAAGAGAATCGGTGGATCAGAGAGAGGTCCCAAGGCTATTGGAACGCGGACCAAAAGCTTAGGTGGAGAGAGTCGAACCATTATGCGTTACGGAAAACCCATTTTCCAAGTCAGCTTATCGGTAATCCTTGCATCATGTTGTCTAGGGGCTTTTGCCCAATCCATACCTTCAACCGTTCCCTCCTCTGGACAAACGTTACAAGATTTGGAACGTAAAACGGTTCCTTCTGTCTACAAAACAGAAACAAGCCCCAAGCTTAAGCCGCCGTCATCAGACGTTGAAGATAATAACAAGCCAAAATCTTTACCCGAAGAAAAAAAAACGCCCCAAAAGGTTTTCATTCGCGAGATTCATCTGGAGGGATCTACATTAATTAAACCGGCGGAGGCTAAAAAGCTCATTTCGGCCTATGAGAATCACGAGGATACCTTTGGTGATCTTCAAATATTGGCAAATCAATTGACCAAGCTCTATCAAACCAATGGGTATGTCACCAGCCGGGTTTATATTCCGCCTCAAAAGCTCCAAGATGGAACATTAATCCTCCAGGCAGTTGAGGGGCGTGTCGGCAGTATTACGGTCAAAAACGGGACCTTCTTTCGGGCCAGATCGGTTCGCCCGCATATCGGCATTAAGACGGGAACCCCCTTTGATGTGAATACCCTCAAACGTAACTTAAGGGTTTTAAACGAAAATCCGGATCGAAACGTCAGGGCAGTACTGAAGCCCGGAGAAAAAACTGGGGATACCGATGTTGAACTCGATCTCACCGATCGTTTACCCTTCCACATGGTCCCCACCTTCGATAACTTAGGCCGTTATACGCTGGGGAATAACCGTACGGGCTTACGCCTCTCAAATACCAATATTTTTGGGAATGGCGATACATTACTCTCTTCGTTAAGCTTTACGCGGAAATCTTTTGGGGTTGTTGACAATTATCAAATCCCTTTAGGGACCCATGGCACCAAATTTGTCTTCAATCATGCGTATAGTTACTTAAAAGTTGGCGGCGCCTTTGAAAACTCCCGTATCCGCGGCCGAGCCTTAACCTTTTCTCCCCAAATTACCCAGGATATTATCAATAAAGAGCGCTACAAAGTATACGCGGATTTGGCCTTTATTGCCAAAAACCTTAGTACGGATGCAGATGGTGTCAATATTAACCGAGACCGACTCAGAATCCTTCGTCCTGGCATTAACTTTGAAGAATATGACCGCTGGGGCCGAACCTTTATGCGCCATGAATCGGAAATGGGGATCGATCTCTTTAACGCCACCAGTGGTTTTCAGTCAGGCCCTCCTGCAAGCCGCTACGGAGCCGGCAGCAAATTTTTCCGATACACCGGATCCATTATCCGGACCCAAAAAATGCCCTTTCACTCCTACGCCATCTTTCGGGCAATCGGTCAATTATCTCCTGACCGATTGGTTTCCTCGGAACAATTCCAGATTGGCGGGACCTTTACGGTCAGAGGATATAAGGAAGGCACTGCCATTGGTGATAATGGTTTACTGTTGAGCAGTGAATGGCGGATTCCCTTTTTCCTCCTCCCCCGATCTGTTGTTCTGCCTGGCAGTAAATACTCTTTAAGAGATAATGTCCAAATTGTTCCCTTCCTGGATTATGGCGTTGTCAATACCAATGATCCGGCAGCAGGTGTCGTCAAAAGCCACTCCCTCATGGGCACTGGCATCGGCTTAAGAGCCCAGTTGACCAAATATATGGTCGGCCGGATTGATTTTGGCTATGCCTTGATTCATATTCCCAATAATAATTTCCGGGTTCACTTTGGGGTTGAAAGCAACGTATTTTAATGGTGTAGTGGCCTCTTAAAGCACACGTATTGCAAGGGATTTCGCTTTTCAATTTGTGTTGGTTTGATTAAAATACACCAGTGGGATTCAATATCCTTAACCGATTGAAAAGAGATTAGGCCAATGGGGTTATCCATCGAAAAATTAGGGGTGATCGGATCAGGTGTCATCGGCAGTGCGCTCATTCGGGGCCTGCTCCAATCCGGTTTACTGAAAACCGATCAAATCTGGGGCACGGCACGCACAGAGGCAACATGTCAAAAAATCCGCGACACTTTAGGAATTTCAGCCCGTACTGATTACAAAAAAGAGCTTTCAGGCACACAAGTTCTGTTACTGTGCACCAAACCGGCCAGTGTCTACAAGGTCATTGAGACGCTAAAATCGGCTGCGTTGGATCCCAACACCCTGATTATTTCCACATTGGCAGGCATCTCTTTATCGGATATCGAAGGACATCTGGGTCAAGAAAATCCGGTGATTCGAGCCATGCCCAATACGCCTTGTATTATTGGTAAAGGCATGACCATTGTCGCCTCTGGGACTCATGCCACTCAAGCCCATTTAGACATGGCGCTTGGGATCTTTAAGGCTGTTGGAGATTGCATGGAGCTTGAAGAATCTCATTTTAACGCCATTACCAGTTTAAACGGAAGCGGACCCGCCTATTTCTACCTGATGATGGAAGCGCTCGCCGATGGCGGCGTTCGAGTCGGTTTACCCCGGGAAGTTGCCTTGAAAATTGTTACCCAAGTGGCCTTAGGTTCTGCCATGATGGTCCAGCAAACCGGTCGGCACCCGGCAGCCTTGAGGGATGATGTCACGACACCGGCTGGCTGTACCATTGGAGGACTATTGATGATGGAAGACGGTAAAATTCGTTCGGTTTTGGCTCGGGCAGTGGAAGAGGCAACCCATATTGCCGGCGCACTGGGGCATCCCGCTACAGATTAATGTTTTCGATAAAAGTAAAGGAAAGGGGCTTATATTATGTTGAACCAATCTTCAATTACCCAGGAACTCATTGCCACTGAAGAACAATACGGGGCACACAACTACCACCCATTGGACATTGTCATTGATAAGGCCAAAGGGGTATGGGTGTATGATGTGGATGGGCGACGATATTTAGATTGCCTGAGTGCTTATTCAGCCGTCAATCAAGGCCATTGCCATCCTAAAATTTTAGAAGCCCTCTATGAACAAGCCGAAAAAGTCACCCTAACTTCTCGGGCCTTCCGAAACAGCCAATTACCCCTATTTTACAAAGAATTGACCCAAATGACGGGGACCGAAGTCGCACTCCCCATGAACAGCGGAGCAGAGGCCGTAGAAACCGCGATTAAGACGGCTCGAAAATGGGGCTACAAGCAGAAAGGCATCCCTCAAGATCAAGCTGAAATCATTGTTTGCGCCAATAATTTCCATGGCCGTACCACCACCATTGTCGGGTTTTCAACAGAGGATCAATACAAAGACGGCTTTGG